>NZ_JBHWCL010000058.1:40728-45404 GCF_042735125.1 Kitasatospora sp. NPDC059599
AGGGGTCGCGGTGTCCCCGGACGGTGGCCGCGTCTACGTGGCGAACTCCGGCGGGAACTCGGTGTCGGTGATCGACACGGCCGGCGGTCAGGTCAGCGCCACCTTCGCCGTGGACGGCAGCCCCCGCGGACTGGCCCTGACCCCGGACGGCCACCGGCTCTACGTCACCACCCCGGACAAGGGCACCGCCTCGGATCCGAACACGGGCACCGTGTCACTGATCGACACGGACAGCGGCCAGGTGACCGCCACCATCGCCGTGGGCGACAACCCCGCCGCGGTGGTCGTCGCCGCCGACGCACAGCACGCCTACGTCACGGTGGCCGGTGACAACGTCGTCAAGGTGATCGACACCGGCGCCGACCAGGTCACCGGTACCATCACCGTCGGCGCTACGCCGGTCGGCCTGGGGGTGACCACGGACGGCCGTCACCTGTACGTCGCCGACGCCGGCACGAACACCGTGTCCGTGGTCGACACCGGCACCGGCCGGGTCACCACCGTCACCGTGGGGCAGAGCCCCCTCGGGGTGGCGACGGCTTCCGACGGCCGTACGGCGTACGTCACCAACGGTGGTGCGAACTCGGTGTCGGTGATCAGGGACACCACCAGCTACCAGGTGGACGGCACGATCAGCGCCGGTTCCAACTGCCTCGGGCTGGCCGCGACGACGGACGGCCGCCGCGTCTACGTCGGCAACGCGGGCCGGATCGAGAATCCCGGTTCGACCACGGTGTCGGTGATCGACACCACCGACAACCACGTTTCCACCACGATCCCGATGACGATCACCCCCATCGCCGTGGCGCTGGCCCCGGACGGCCACCACCTCTACGTCGTCGGTTCGAGCGCGCTGGTCGTCATCGACACCGGTACGACGCAGGTGGTCGACACCATCCCCCTCGGAGAACACCTCGGCCTGAGCGGAGTGGCGGTGACCCCGGACGGTCGCAGCGTCTGGGTTCCCAGCTCGGCCTCGCCCAACAACGAGCCGATCGTGTTCGTGGTCGACACCGCCACCAAGCAGATCAGCAAGATCACTGTCGGGAAGACGCCCTCGGCGGTCGCCGTCGCACCGAACGGCCGCGTCTACGTGACCAATGCCGGCACGAACAACGTGTCGGTCATCGACGCCGTGCTGAAGCAGGTGGCCGCCGCGCCGATCCCCGTCGGCGACAACCCCCTCGGGGTGACTGTGTCTCCGGACGGTCACCATGCCTACGTCACCGACTTCTTCGACGGCACCGTGTCGGTGATCGACCTCGCAGCGGGCCGGGTGACGGCGACCGTGACCGTCGGTGGCGGCCCCTGGGCCGTGTCGGTGTCCCCGGACAACCGGCACGTCTTCGTCACCGACACCCAATCGCACGCCGTCTCGGTGATCGACACCAACCTGCTCTGAGCCGGGGCGCCCGCCAAGGGTATGCGGTTCAGAGGCGTCCGCAGGCGATGTCGGAAGTCGCGCCCGGTTCTTCCGATGCCGGGTCGCTGAATCCCGACGTCTCGTCCCAGGGGATTCCCTGCCACTCGCTCAGGGCGTAGGCCATGATCCGGTCATGGGAAATCGGATCCGTCGGTCCACTGAGGATCATGGTCACCATGAGATCCCGGCCCTGGGTTTGGGCATCACTCAACACCTCGCGAGCATCTTCGAGGTAGGAGTCCACGATCTCCCCTCGGACGCTCACCTGGAGGTACTGCTCCAGGACCGGTTCTCCGGGGCGTGAGATCCGAATTCTGCCGGCGGCCCAGCCGTCGCCTTCGCTGATGGCGCCGTGTGAGACGTCGGCGTCTTCGGCTACCAGGTGGGCCAGCAGGGCTGTCAGGGACTCCAGGGCAGTCTTGTCACCCGAGCGCCCGAGGGCGCCGCATTCAAAGGCCATGAAGATTCCGTTCCAGCGGTCGGTGGGCGTCGACAACGTACCGGAAGCCGATCCCGCAGGTCTTCGGGAGGTGTGCCGGCGGCGCTGGACCTCGGGCAGGCCGGCGGGGAAGTCGGTGCCGGACACCGGCTCAGCGTGGGTCGTACACCCGGCCCCGGCCCTGGCGGTTGCCGTCGACGGCACAGGGCCCGGCCCGGGTGTCGGCGTGCGGGTGAACGTGGTCAACGGGGTGTGGACGGGCGCGCCCGGTCGTAGGCGTGTTGAGGGGTCACCCGCCGTGGCAGTGGCGGATGCGGGTGGTCCGGCCGGGCGGTGAGGATCCGTTGGGCCAGGGTCCGTACCTTGCTCCAGGTCACGTCGGCGGCCAGGGCGTCGGCCCAGCGGTCGGGGCGGTTGCGGGCGTCCGTTCCGTCGAGCAGTTCGTGGATGGCTTTGAGGTCCTGGAGGGTTTGCGGGTCGGAGGTTCCCCGTTCCGCCATGGCTTCGGCCAGTTGCAGGACGAACTCGACGTCGTCGGCGATGGCGGCAGTTCTCACGTCATGGGCGTCGGCCCAGGCCAGCTGATCGGAGGGTTCGGCTGCGAGGGTGGCCAGCAGTCGTGCTGTCCAGCGCTGCCAGTGGTCGTTGTCGTCGGGGCTCATGCGAGCAGGGTCCCATTGAGCCGTTTCCTCGTTCAGCTGCCCCGCCACCCGGGACGACGACCTCCCGGCCGCAGCCGCAGGCCCGCTCAACGCGTCGGCGGCCCGCTCCGGCACTGTGCGGTGCCGAGCCTTCGGCTGGTCGTGGCTGTCCTCGCCTGCCGCGCACGACGTCATCGCGGCGCGGCGGGCATGGTCTACGGGCAGGTGCCCGGTGCACCGAGTACCCGGGGCAGGTTCCTGGGAGGAGACGGCACCCAGGAACGACACCGGGCGCCTCACCGACGCCGGTCTGCCGGTGTGCCTGGGCGCATCGCGCAGCGCTGCGAGACACGGGGTTTCTCATGGCCTGGATACCTCGAAGTGGCCGGATCTGGGTATTCAATTGTGTTTTGTCATGATTTGTCATCAAGCGTCCTGTCATGCTCGTGACTTGTCGTTCGGGGTGCGGGGCGCTTCGTGGTGAGGAGAGGTGAACCCGCGGATGAGTGCTCGTACGCGTGGACAGGGCGGCCTGCCGTGGTACCGGATCGGCTGTCAGCGGCCCCTGGCCGTGTTCAACAGGACCCTGGACGGTGGGACGACCCCGGTTCCCGCCGTCGCCGCGTCCGACCCGGTTGACCCGGGCGGACACCGCGGACACCGCGGGGAGCGCGGTGCGGGGATGGCATCGCTGGGGTGCGCACTGCTGTCCGGCATGGCGCTGCTGGCGGCCGCGGCTGCACCGGTGGCCGCCGCGCCGGGGGAGACCGTTCCGGTGCAGGCGCAGCAGGCCGATCCGTCGCAGACCTTCACCTTCACCGGCGCACCGCAGTCCGTGACGGTTCCGGCGGCGGTGGTGGTGACGATCACCGCGGACGGCGCGGGCGGCGCCGACAACACCGGCACCCCCTGTTCCGTCACGGGGGCCGGCGGGGCGGGGGCGCGGGTGGTGACCACCCTGCCGCCGACCACCGCCCCGACGACCTTCACCGTCACCGTCGGCGGCACCGGCGGCAAGGGCTGCAACGGCACCGGGACGGGGGGTGCCGGCGGGTTCAACGGCGGCGCCCCGGGGGGGAGCTATCCGCTCACCGGTTTCCGTTTCGAAGGTCCGGGCGGGGGCGGGGCCTCCAGCGTCAGCACGGGCGGCTCCCTACTGGTGGTCGCCGGAGGCGGCGGCGGTGCCGGCGGCACCGGGGCAGACTCCACGGGGGGCAACGGAGGCAACGGCGGGACGACGCCGGATGCCACCGGCGGTACCGCGGGAACTGCCACCGGCCCCGGGGCTTCGCCGGGGCAGGGCGGGGGCGGCGGCAGCACCAGTACCAACACGGGAGGCCCCGGGGGCGCCGCGGGCACCGTCACATTCTGCGTGGCCACGAACGGCGGGCCGGGGGGCGGGTTCTCGGGTGCCACGGTCGGTACCGGTGGCACCGGCGGCACCTTCGACGGCGGCTGCGCCGCCACTGCCATCGGTGCCGGCGGCGGCGGTGGCGGCGGGTACTTCGGCGGCGGGGGCGGCGGCAGCGCCGCCGTCAACCGCCTCGGCACCTCGGCGGGCGGGGGCGGGGGTGGCGGGGGCAGCAGCTTCGCCACCAACACGGGTACCGGCACGGGCTATGCGCCGTCGACGATCGGGACGGCGAACCAGGACGGCCAGGTGACCATCTCCTACGTGCTCCCGTCCTTGACCGTCACCAAGACCCACACCGGGCACTTCACCCAGGGGCAGGACGGCACCTACACCATCACCGTGGGCAACGCCATCGGGGCCGCTCCGACCGACGGCAGCACGGTCACCGTGTACGACACCCTGCCCGCCGGCCTCGTGGCCGACAGCATCGGTGGCACGGGATGGAACTGCACCCTGGACATCCTCACCTGCACCCGTAGCGACGTCCTCCCCGCCGGGAGCAGCTACCCGCCCATCACCCTGCAGGTCGACGTCTCCTGCGAGGCCCACACCCAGGTGACGAACCGCGCCACCGCCCTGGGAGGCGGCGACACCACCAGCCACACCGCCGCCGACCCCACCGAGATCAAGCGCCACGAGCACGACCGGCGCTGCGAGCGCCACGACCACTGGTAACCCGAACGGCCCTGTGTCGACGGCGGGGCACGTCCATGCGGGGCGGGCGCCCCGGTGGGCCTGGGGGGGGGGTAAGTGACGGGG
>NZ_JBHWCL010000058.1:45414-51074 GCF_042735125.1 Kitasatospora sp. NPDC059599
ACAACCCCCCCCCCCCCCCCCCCCGGGGGTGCCCCCCCCACCACCCTTGATAACCCCCCCGGCCGTGTGCCGCGGGGGGTCCCCCACCCGGGGGCCGCCCCCCGCCGTTGCGCATGCGCTGCTGATCAGTGACGGGACCTTCGCGAGCACCGAAGCCGGCAGTGGTCCGACAGCGGAAGGCAGCAGTCACACAGATCGGATCGTCCACCGCTCGGCCCGCAGGCCAAGACCGTCACAGCCCTGGACCGTCACAGTCCTGGACCGTCACAGTGCTGGACCGGCGGAGGACGGGCAAAGGGGCTTCGTGCAAGTCGCGTGGCAGGATGCGGCCATGTCGACGAGTGAAGCCCCCGAAGCGGTGACCCGGGCGGTGCAGGCGGCCCGGGCGGTGCGGGAACTGCGGGAGATCGCCCATGGCTGGGTCGACGGCGGGCATGAGGCCCCGGGGTTCCTGATCGATGCCGCGATCCGTGCCGTGAGTGCGGGCGTCGACACGCCGTCGTTGTGGCACCTGGCCGCGTTGGGCAGTTCCGAGCATGAGCAGGCCCCGGAGCTGTTCGGCGGGGTGATGGAGGAACTCGGTTTCGGTTTCCACCCGCCCGCCGGCTACTGGGAGGGCCGTCTGGCGCTCGCCCGGTGGTGGGCCGCCGAGGTCGTCGGTGGGTGGCTCGACCCCCTCGAAGGCATATCGCTGATCTTCTTCGAGGTCGCGGAGGCCTACGGGTGGTGCGAGGAACTGGCCCCTGTCATCGACGCGGTGACGAGGCACCGGGGGCGCAACGGCAAGCAGTGGCTGCCGCAGGAGGTCACCGCGGACCTGATGCAGGTCGCCCGTGAGCTGGTGGCCCGTATCCCGGCGCCTGTCCGTCCCTGACGGCCCGCACGGCGGGCGGAGCCGCGGCACTTCCCGAACCGGGTGATGGTTTGCGACGCCGCTCCGGCGGCCTGCCGACGGGGAGATCTCGCTGCCGGGGAAATCTCGCCGGCGGGGGAGATCTCGCCGGAGGGGCAGCGTCGGCCGCACATGACCGAGGGGCGGTCCGCCGAGGACCGTTCCTGATGGAGCGTCAGTCCGTTGTGTTCGCCGCAGACGGCCTCTGAGCAGGAGGAACGTCGAAGTCCTGCCGGAGTGCTAGGCGCTGTGGGCGGGTGTGTTCAGTTTCGCCCGGTAGGCGCGCTTCTTGGCGAGGGCACCGCAGGTCTTCATGGAACACCAGCGGCGTGCGCTCGCGCGGGAGGTGTCGACGAAGGGGGTGCCGCAGTCGGGGTTTCCGCAGATGCGGACGCGGGTGCGGTGTTCGGACGCGCAGAGGGTGATCAGGTCCCGGGCGACCATCGAGAGCACTGCCGCGATCGCGTCGCCGTGCCAGCGCACGGTGGTCGCGTCGGGCGCGAGTTCGGGTACCGAGGGTGGCTCGGTGGCGGCGCGGTTGACGAGTGCGATGTCGGTGGGGGAGGGCGGCAGGGCGTCCGCCAGGGCGCGGCCGGTGCGCTGGATCGCCTCGCGCAGGTGCCTGGCGCGGTCCAGGTCGGCCTCGGTGCAGGGCGGCGCGGTTGTCGTGCAGGCGCTCTGCACGGCCCACCGGCTCAAGTCCTCGGGCCGGGCGAGTCGTTCGAAGGGGGTGTCGGTGCCGCGGTCGGCCAGGGTGCCGGCGAAGGCGAAGCACAGCCGCGCGTCGTCGAAGCGGAAGTCGGCCTTGGCGCGCTGACGCCCCTCGCGGCCGCCGTCGTCGCGGTCCCGGTCCGTCTCGCCGTTCACGTCCTCCATGTCCACCACTCTATGCGGTTGACATGACTCCGGGCAAACGACTAGCTTCCAGGTCCACCGCTTGAACCGGTAGACTTTCGGTCGCTTGTTCTCCCCTCCCCCTCAACTCGCCCCCGCTTCCCGCAACTTCTCCCCACAGCACGAGGAGGCCGCGCCATGCGCGCCGCAGTCATCGAGGAACTCCACAAGCCGCTCGTCGTCCGCGACGTGCCCGATCCCGCCTGCCCGCCGGACGGCGCGATCGTCCGCGTCGGGGCCAACGGGATCTGCCGGACCGACTGGGCCCTGTGGGCCGGGCAGTTCTGGACGGGCGGACCGCGGGTCGAGGCCCCGTTCGTCCTCGGCCACGAATTCGCCGGCACCGTCGTCGAGGTCGGCCGCGAGGTGCGGGGATGGAAGGAGGGCGACCGCGTCATCTTCCCGATGAACCCCGGCGAGGGCTCGTGCGAGATGTGCCGCAGCGGCAACCAGCACGTCTGCGACCACGTGGACGCGCTCGTGCCCGGGGTGTCCTACTGGGGCGCCTTCGCCGAGTACGTCATGGTCCGCTTCGCCGACGTCAACCTGGTCCACGTACCCGAGGGCGTCGACTTCGTGGACGTCGCCGCGCTGGCCTGCCGCTACATGACGGCCTTCCACGGGATCGTCGACCAGGCGCAGGTCCGCGGCGGCGAATGGGTCGCGGTGTACGGCGCCGGAGGCGGCACGGGCCTGTCGACGGTGGAGATCGCCGCGGCGACGGGCGCCAACGTCATCGCGATCGACATCACGCAGGACAAACTGGACGCCGCCCGCGCGCTCGGCGCGGTCCACACCGTCAACGCGGCAACGACCGACCCCGCCGAGGCCGTGAAGACCCTCACCGGCGGCGGCGCGCACGTGTCCGTCGACGCCGTGGGCATCGCCGCCGCCTGCCGCAACTCCGTCCTGTCGCTGCGCACCCGCGGCCGCCACCTCCAACTCGGGCACACCACCGCCGCGGAGCAGGGGAACGTCCCGCTGCCGGTCGACATCATGATGGTCAAGGAACTGGAGTTCCTGAGCGCGTTCGGCATGCAGGGCCGCCGGTTCGGCACGATGCTGAACATGATCGCCGCCGGCCGCCTCAGCCCCGGCCGCATCGTCTCGCGCACCGTCGCCCTCCACGAGGCGAGCGAGGTCCTGGAGTCCCTGGAGACGTACGGGCCCACCGGTGTCGTCGTCATCGACGCCTTCCGCCCCTGAACCACCTCCCAGGAGAGTAGGCACGACCATGCCCGATTCCCGCCCGCTGATGGACCAGGAGCTGAGCCTGGCACTCGACGCGGTCCCCATGACCCCCAACGGCGCGTTCGACCTGACCGACCTCGCCACGACGCGCGCGGCCTTCCGCGCCCAGGCCGAATCCGCCGCCGACAGCATGCCCGCCGACCCGTCCGTCACCGTCGAGGAACACCTCGCGAGCCGGACGGACGGCCCCGACGTACCGATCCGCCTGCTGCGGCCCACGGACGCGCCGGGACCGCTGCCGGTGCTGCTCTGGTTCCACGGCGGCGGGCAGGTCCTCGGCTTCGCCGCCCAGGACGACCCCTGGCTCACCCCGCTGAGCGTGAGCCTCGGCTGCGCCGTCGCCGTGGTCGACTACCGGCTCGCCCCGGAAACACCCGCCCCCGGCGCCGCCGAGGACGGCTTCACCGCCTACCGGTGGCTCAGCCGCGAGGCCGACGTCCTGGGCCTGGACGGAACCCGCATCGGCATCGCCGGCCAGAGCGGCGGCGGAGGCGTCGCGGCGGCCACCGCTCTCCTGATCCGCGACCGCGGCGGCGCGACCCCCCTCTTCCAGGCACTGACGTATCCCATGCTCGACGACCGCAACCACACCGCGTCGAGCCACGAGATCACCGACATCGGCATCTGGGACCGCTCGACCAACCTCCTGGCCTGGAAGGCGATCCTGGGCGACCGCGCCGGCACCGACGACGTCCGCCCGTACGAGGCTCCCGCCCGCGCCGCCGACCTCGGCGCCCTGCCGCCCACGTTCATCGCCGTCGGCGACCTCGACTGCTTCCGGGACGAGGACCTCGACTACGCCGCCCGCCTGCGCGCCCAGGGCGTCCCCGTCGAGCTCCACCTCTACCCCGGCGCCTACCACGCCTTCGACGTCATCGCCCCCCGCTCCCGACTGGCCGTCACCTTCCACCGGACCTGGCTCGACTACCTCGACCGCAGGTTCCGCACCGCACCGACCCCCGCCTGACACCGCACCCCGCCTGATACCGCACCCCGGCAGGCCCCGCACCTCCGCCTGACACCGCACCTGCGGCGGGCCCCGGCCGAAGGATCCGGGGCCGGCAGGGACGGGCCGCCGTCCTGGGGCGACCCACACGATGGATGACGCGCAGTCACCGACTTCCCGCGGCCGGCCACCGACCGTTCCACCGCTGCCCGGGGCGTCCGATCGGCCCGCCGCCGAGAGCTCCCAGGAAACGCCCAGGAACAGGCAACCGAACAGCCGTCCCACGCTGTCCACCCATGAGACCGGGTACTCGGGCCCGGACGGCACAGAAACCGGGCACGAAACACGATGAACCTCACCGGCACTCCCTTCCTCGTCGTCACCGTCGTGGTGTTCGCGGCGTCCATAGCGCTGGCCATGGCGCAATGGCTGGGCAGAGGCCCCGTCCTCGGGCGGGCGCGGACAGCGGACGGACGACGCACGCCGCTGCGCGCACTCTCGTACCTCGGGACCGTGCTGCTCTGCCAGTTCACCGCCGTGGCCATGGTCTTCGTGATCGTCAACGACGAGAACCAGCTCTACGACAACTGGGGCGACCTGCTCGGCACCGCCAGTCACGTCCGGTCCGTGCCCGTGCCCCCGAAGGACGAGGGCCTCGCCGGGGACCGCGGCCCGTCCGGCTCCGGCGCGCCGAAGGTGCCGCAGGCCTTCCACGCGCCCGACTCGGACGCGGTGCCCAAGAACGTGAAGCAGGCCGACCTCAAGGGCAGGCTCTCGGGGGTCGACGGCGAGGTGCTGGTCTGGACGCCGCCGCAGTACGACGACCCGGCCTACAAGGACAAGACCTTCCCGGTGGTCGAACTCCTCGCCGGGTTCCCCGGATCCTCCAGCGCCTGGTTCGGCGACGCGATGGAGGCGACCAAGCAGCTCGAACCGCTGATGAAGTCCGGCCAGGTGACGCCGTTCATCCTGGTCGCCCCGCGCGTCACCATCCTCGACAGCAACATCGACACCGGGTGCGCCGACGTCCCCGGCAAGGTCAACGCCGACACCTGGTTCTCGCGGGACGTCCCGCAGATGATCGTCGACAACTTCCGGGCCGACACCACCTCCGACCGCTGGGCCGTGTCCGGCTACTCGGCCGGCGCCCACTGCGCCCTGCGCCTCGCGCTCCTCCACCCCAACCGCTTCCGCGCCGCGATCAGCATGTCCGGCTACAACGACCCGGCCGGCGAGCCGAAATCACTGACCGCCAAGGACCCGAAGATGCGCGAGAGCGCCAACCCGCTGCACATCCTCACCCACGCCGCGACCCCGCCGAACGTCGCGCTCTACGTCACCGGCAGGCGCGGCGACGGGCTGGAGGACGCCACCGCCCTCCAGCAGGCGGCGAAGAGTCCGACCACCGTCACCCCGTTCGAGACCACCGGCGCGCACCTGACCTCGACCTGGAAGCCGCTGGTCGTCCCCACCTTCCGCTGGCTGACGGGCATCATCCCGCCGCGCTGACGGGCCGGTCGGCGCGGCGCCCGTAACCCGGCGTGGGGGGGGGGGGGGGGGGGGGGGGCGCCCCCCCCCCCCCCCCCGCCGCCCCCCGGCGGGGGCCCGGGGGGGGGGGGGGGGGGGGCGGCGGGGGGCGCGCGGCCGCGCCCCGCCCCACGCACGGCGCGAAGACGG
>NZ_JBHWCL010000059.1:0-43335 GCF_042735125.1 Kitasatospora sp. NPDC059599
GCCCGGTTACATTCCGAACCCGGAAGCTAAGCCTCACAGCGCCGATGGTACTGCAGGGGGGACCCTGTGGGAGAGTAGGACGCCGCCGAACAATCTTTGTGAAGAACCCCCATCCGGTTTCCGGATGGGGGTTCTTTGCGTTTCCCGGAATTCGGCCGGACGTCGGCCGGACAGCACCTCCGGAGCCGACCGGGTCCCTGCCGAGTGACCCCCGCCGAGTGGCTGGTTCACCGTCAATATGCCGCTAAAACCGCCTGATCGGTGGACTGATCAGCGGAAAATCGCTGCTCACGCCGTAGTCTCGAAGGAAGGGGAACAGGTGTCCGGGGGTGGCTCCCGGGCACGGCCGGATCAAGAATGGTGCTCATGGGACGAGGCAGGCTGCGCATCTACCTCGGGGCGGCCCCCGGGGTCGGCAAGACGTACGCCATGCTCGCCGAGGCGCACCGGCGGCACGAGCGTGGCACGGACGTCGTGGTGGCGTTCGTGGAGGACCACGGCCGCCGGCGGACCGCGGACATGGTCGCCGGGCTGGAGGTCGTGCTGCGGCAGCAGGTGCTGCACCGGGGTGCCAGGTTCTCCGAGATGGACCTGGACGCCGTCCTCGCCCGCCGCCCGCAGGTGGCGCTGGTGGACGAGCTGGCCCACACCAACGTGCCCGGCTGCCGCAACGAGAAACGCTGGCAGGACGTCGAGGAGCTGCTGGCGGCCGGGATCGACGTGATCTCCACCGTCAACGTGCAGCACCTGGAGTCGCTGGGGGACGCCGTCGCGGGCATCACGGGGGTGCGCCAGCGGGAGACCGTTCCCGACGAGGTGGTCCGGCGGGCCGATCAGATCGAGCTCGTGGACATGTCCCCGCAGGCCCTGCGACGGCGGCTGGCGCACGGCAACGTGTACGCGCCGGAGAAGGTCGACGCGGCGCTCGCCAACTACTTCCGCCCGGGCAACCTGACCGCGCTGCGCGAGCTGGCGCTGCTGTGGACCGCGGACCGGGTCGACGAGTACCTGCAGAAGTACCGGGCCGAGCAGGGCATCGAGCGCACCTGGCAGGCCCGGGAGCGGATCGTGGTCGGTCTGACCGGCGGCCCCGAGGGGGCGACGCTGATCCGCCGGGCGGCCAGGATCGCGGCCCGGGTCTCCGGCGGCGAGCTCCTCGCCGTCCACATCTCCCGGTCGGACGGGCTGGTGGGTTCCGGCTCGCCGCAGGCGCTGATCGAGCAGCGTGCGCTGGTCGAGAACCTCGGCGGCTCGTTCCACGCGGTGCTGGGCGACGATCCGGCGGTCGGTCTGCTGGACTTCGCGCGGGGGGTGAACGCCACGCAGATCGTGCTGGGCACCAGCCGTCGGCCGGGCTGGCAGTACCTGTACGGGCCGGGCGTCGGCACCACGGTCACCCGGGAGGCCGGGGACATCGACATCCACATGGTCACGCACGAGCACGCCGGGCACGGGCACGGCAGGACACCCGTCCGCCGGATCACCGACCTGGGCCGGACCAGGACGATCGCGGGGTGGCTGATCGGGCTGGCCGGTCCGCCGCTGATGGCGGTCGTGCTGACCGCGATCGGCGGGCTGGGGCTCTCCACCGACATGCTGCTGTTCCTGTCGCTGACGGTGTGCGCGGCGCTGGTGGGCGGGCTGCTGCCGGCGATCGGCTCGGCACTGGTGGCCTCCTCGGTGCTGAACTACTACTTCACGCCGCCGCTGCACACCTTCACCATCAGCGAGCCGCAGAACATCATGGCGGTGGCGATATTCACCATCGTCGGGATATCGGTGGCGTCGGTGGTGGACCTGGCGGCCCGGCGGACCCACCAGGCGGCCCGCAGCCAGACCGAGGCGCAGACGCTCAGCGCGCTCGCCGGCACGGTGCTGCGGGGCGCGCCGAACGGGGACGGCGTGCTGACGGCGCTGATGGAACAGGTCCGGGAGACCTTCGGGCAGGAGAGCACGGCGCTGCTGGAGCGTCCGGACCCGCTCGGCCCGTGGGTCCCGGTGGCCACCGCCGGGCCGCGGCCGCCGGAGCGGCCGGAGGAGGCCGACGTGGACGTCCCGGTCGGCGACAGCCTGGCGCTGGTGCTGCGCGGCCGGGTGCTGCCCGGCGCCGACCGGCGCCTGCTCGGCGCCTTCGCCGCGCAGGCCGCCGTGGTGCTGGAGCGTCGCCGGCTGGCCCGGGAGGCCGCCGCGGCCCGGCGGGAGGCCGAGGGCAACCGGATCCGGACCGCCCTGCTGGCCGCCGTCTCGCACGACCTGCGCACCCCGCTGGCGGGCATCAAGGCCTCGGTGAGCTCGTTGCGCTCGGCGGACGTCGACTGGGACCCGGAGGACGAGGCCGAGCTGCTGGCGGGGATCGAGGCCGGGGCCGACCGGCTGGACCACCTGATCAACAACCTGCTCGACATGAGCCGGCTGCAGACCGGGACCGTCACCCCGCTGATCCAGGAGACCGACCTGGACGAGGTGGTGCCCTGTGCGCTCGGCGGCGTGGCGCCGGAGTCCGTCCGCCTGGACGTCCCGGAGACGCTGCCGATGATCCGGGCCGACGGCGGACTGCTGGAGCGCTCGCTGGCCAACCTGGTCGAGAACGCCGTCAAGTACAGCCCGGAGGGCGTCAAGGTCCTCGTCAAGGCCGATGCGCTGGAGCAGCCGGGGATGCCCGGCCGGGTCGAGCTGAGGATCGTCGACCGCGGCCCGGGGGTGCCCGAGGAGGCCAAGGAGAGGATCTTCGCGCCGTTCCAGCGGTACGGGGACGCGCCGCGCGGCGCCGGCGTGGGCCTCGGGCTCGCGGTGGCGCGCGGCTTCGTCGAGGCGATGGACGGTACCGTCACCGCCGAGGACACCCCCGGCGGCGGTCTCACGATGGTCGTCAGCCTGCCGGCCGTCGAACGGCCGCCCGACCCGGAGGAGCCGGGTGAGCCGACCGGCGACGGGAGCGATCCGGTCTCGGAACCGGTCCCGTGAGAACCGCCGAAGCACCCGTCGGGCCCGTCGCTCCCCGGCGCCGTGCGTCGTACCGCAAGCCAGTCCCACAGTCCTGGAACCAGACAGCCCCGAAAGGCGGAGCCCGCACATGACCCGGGTCCTCGTCGTGGACGACGAACCGCAGATCGTCCGCGCGTTGGTGATCAACCTCAAGGCCCGCAAGTACGAGGTGGACGCGGCCCACGACGGCGCGAGCGCCCTGGAACTGGCCGCGGCCCGCCATCCGGACGTCGTCGTCCTGGACCTGGGCCTGCCCGACATGGACGGGGTCGAGGTGATCCGGGGCCTGCGCGGCTGGACCCGGGTGCCGATCATCGTGCTGTCGGCCCGGCACGCCTCGGACGAGAAGGTCGAGGCCCTGGACGCCGGCGCCGACGACTACGTGACCAAGCCGTTCGGCATGGACGAACTGCTCGCCCGGATGCGGGCCGCCGTGCGGCGGGCCGAGCCGGTGGCGGGGGAAGCCGACTCGTTGGTCGTCACCGAGACCTTCACGGTCGACCTCGCGGCCAAGAAGGTCAACCGGGACGGCGTCGACGTACGCCTCACCCCGACCGAGTGGCACCTGCTGGAGGTGCTGGTCCGCAACGCCGGTCGGCTGGTCAGCCAGACCCAGCTGCTGCAGGAGGTGTGGGGCCCCGCCTACCGCACCGAGACCAACTACCTGCGGGTCTACCTCGCACAGCTGCGCCGCAAGCTGGAGCGGGACCCCTCGCACCCGCGCCACTTCATCACCGAACCGGGAATGGGATACCGGTTCGAGAGCTGACCGTCGTTGCCCCCGGTGGCCGAGCGCCCTGCCGCCGGGGGCCCGGAAACCGGTACCCTTCCGGCATGAGTGGTGACAACAGCAGCGGCCAGCCGCAGGGGCGGTTCCGCCGCATGCTCAGCCGGCTGACGTCCTCGGCCGAGGAGCTGCAGGCCGAGGACCTGCGCCAGGAGAGCGCCGCGGAGTCGGGGTGCACACCGATCGCGGGCTGCTCGGACCGCGCGCTGGTCACCGTCGCGGGCACCCTGCGCACGGTGACGCTCCGCCCGCGGGCCGGGGTGCCCGCCCTGGAGGCCGAACTCTTCGACGGCACCGAGGCGCTGGACGTGGTCTGGCTCGGCCGTCGCTCGATCGCGGGCATAGAGCCCGGCCGCAGGCTGGTCGCCAGCGGTCGGATCAGCCACGCACGCGGGCGCCGCGTGCTGTTCAACCCCCGCTACGAGCTGCGTCCGGTCGGACACGGGAGCGAATGAGCGTGAGCAACCAGCCCGGCGGCGATGCCGCCCAGCTCGACCTGACCCACGACGCGGCGGCCGAGGAGGCCGCCCGCAGGGCCGCCTCCAAGGAGGCTGCCGACACGGTCCTGAAGGCCTTCGGCGGCGTACGCGGCATGATCGACATGACGCTGCCCGGCCTGGTCTTCATCATCACCTACAACATCACCCACCAGGTCAGCACCTCGGCGTGGGCCGCGCTCGGCCTGAGCGCCCTGTTCGTGGTGGCCCGGCTGGCGAAGCGGGAGACCATCCAGCACGCCTTCAGCGGGGTGTTCGGCGTCGCGCTCGGCGCCTGGATCTCGATGAAGAGCGGCAAGGCCGAGGACTTCTACCTGCCCGGTCTGCTCTGGAACGTCGGCTACTGCATCGCCCTGGCGGCCTCCGCCCTGGCGCGCTGGCCGATGATCGGGGTGATGCTCGGCCCGATCACCGGCGAGATGTTCACCTGGCGCAAGGAGAACCCGGGTCGGCTGGCCGCCTACACCAAGGCGACCTGGGCCTGGGTGGCGATCATGGGCCTCAAGCCGGTGATCCTCTTCCCGCTGTACTTCACCCACAACGTCAACCTGCTGGGCTGGCTGAAGGTCGCGCTCGGCATCCCGCCGCTGCTGCTCGCGATGTACGTCACCTGGCAGATCCTGCTGAAGGCGCCGCCGCCGATCAAGGCGCCGCTGGACGAGGAGGAGCCGGCGAAGTAGCCGCTCCCGCACGGCGGAGGGCCCGCACCCGAGTTCGGGGTGCGGGCCCTCCGCCGTTGCGGTCGGTCGCTACTGTGCGCCGGAGATGGGGGACAGCAGGTCCTCCAGCTCCTCCTCGCGTTCCTGCGCGGCGACGAAGAGCAGCTCGTCGCCGCCCTCCAGGGTGTCGTCCTTGCCCGGCACCAGGACCCGGCCCTCGCGGATGATGGTCACCAGCGCGGTGTCCTGCGGCCAGGCCACGTCGCCGACCCGGGTGCCGACCAGCTCGGTGTCGGAGGCCAGGGTCAGCTCGACCAGGTTGGCGTTGCCCTGGCTGAAGCGCATCAGGCGGACCAGGTCGCCGACGCTGACCGCCTCCTCGACCAGGGCGGACATCAGGCGCGGCGTGGACACGGCCACGTCCACGCCCCAGGACTCGTTGAAGAGCCACTCGTTCTTCGGGTTGTTCACCCGGGCGACCACCCGCGGCACCGCGTACTCGGTCTTGGCGAGCAGCGAGACGACCAGGTTGACCTTGTCGTCGCCGGTCGCGGCGATCACCACGTGGCAGCGCTGCAGGGCGGCCTCGTCCAGCGAGGTGATCTCGCAGGCGTCGGCCAGCAGCCACTCCGCCATCGGCACCCGCTCCACGGAGATGGAGTTGGGGTTCTTGTCTATCAGCAGGACCTCGTGGCCGTTCTCCAGCAGCTCGCCCGCGATCGAGCGGCCCACGGCACCGGCCCCGGCAATGGCGACCCGCATCAGTGACCCTCCTCCTTCGGCCCCTGCGCGAACGCGGCCTCGACGGCCGTCAGGTCGGCCCGGCGCAGCATCACGTGCACCAGGTCGCCCTCCTGCACCACCATCTGCGGCGTGGGCAGGACGCCCTCGCCGAGTCGGGTGACGAACGCCACCCGCGCGCCGGAGGCCTCCTCCAGCAGGCTGATCCGGTGGCCGACCCAGCGGGGGTCGTACGCGACCTCGGCCATCTGCACGCCGCCGCTGGGGTCCTGCCACAGCGGCTCGGCGCCGCTCGGCAGCAGCCGACGCAGCATCTGGTCGGCCGTCCAGCGGACCGTCGCGACGGTCGGGATGCCCAGGCGCTGGTACACCTCGGCCCGGCGGGGGTCGTAGATCCGGGCCGCGACGTTCTCGACGCCGAAGTTCTCCCGGGCCACCCGCGCGGCGATGATGTTGGAGTTGTCGCCGCTGGAGACCGCGGCGAACGCGCCGGCCTCCTCGATGCCCGCCTCGCGCAGGGTGTCCTGGTCGAAGCCGACACCGGTCACGCGGCGCCCGTTGAACCCGGCGCCCAGCCGACGGAACGCGGTCGGGTCCTGGTCGACCACGGCCACCGAGTGGCCCTGTTTCTCCAGTGCTCTGGCGAGGGCTGAACCCACGCGGCCGCAGCCCATGATGACGATGTGCACCGGCGCTACCTCACCCGTCCCGTCAGGGTACTGACCTGCGCAAACACCGTTCATCTCCCTTTCCCGCCCGGTCGTCCGGGGCGAGCGTTCTCGTGGGGCGCCGGTCCCGGCAACACCCGACAATCCGAGTGTTGCCCACCGACTCGTATCCGACACGCTAGCCGGTCCGTAGAACGCAGTCGCGACGAAGGGGGGGACAAACGGCGGAGCCTTGTCCGGGGAGCCCCTACGATTCCTTAACGTGCCTATGCCGAAAGACCTTCCGAAACGCATCCTGATCGGGCGTGCCCTTCGCAGCGACAAGCTCGGGGAAACACTTCTCCCGAAGCGGATCGCGCTGCCCGTCTTCGCCTCGGACGCGCTCTCCTCGGTCGCGTACGCCCCCGAGGAGATCCTGCTCACCCTGTCCATCGCGGGCGCCTCGGCGATCCACTTCTCCTGGCAGATCGGCCTCGTCGTCGCGATCGTGATGCTCGCCGTGGTCGCCTCGTACCGGCAGAACGTGCACGCCTACCCCAGTGGTGGCGGCGACTACGAGGTCGCGACCGTCAACCACGGACCCAACGCGGGTCTGGTGGTGGCGAGTGCCCTGATGGTCGACTACGTCCTCACCGTGGCCGTGTCGACCACCTCGGGCGTCGCCAACGTGGTCTCCGCCGTTCCCGCGCTACGCGGCCACGAGCTGACCCTGTCGGTGATCCTGGTCATCCTGCTGATGGGGATGAACCTGCGCGGTGTGCGCGAATCCGGTACCGCCTTCGCCGTTCCCACCTACGCCTTCATGATCGGCGTGATAGGAATGGTCGGTTACGGCGTGTTCCGGCACTACGTGCTGGGCCAGGACATGCCCGCCGAGAGCTCCGGTTTCCACCTCATGCCGACGCCCGGCAACGAGTCGCTCGCCGGCTTCGCGATGGTCTTCCTGCTGCTGAAGTCCTTCTCCTCCGGCTGTGCCGCGCTCACCGGCGTGGAGGCGATCTCCAACGGCGTGCCGGCCTTCCGCAAGCCCAAGAGCAAGAACGCCGCCACCACGCTGCTGCTGATGGCGAGCATCGCCGTCGTGATGTTCATGGGCATCATCTGGCTGGCCCGGCTGACCGGCGTCCAGATGGCCGAGAACCCGGCCGAGCAGCTCGGCGGCGCCTCGGCCGGCTACCACCAGAAGACCGCGCTGGCCCAGATCAGCGAGGCCGTGTTCAGCAACTTCACGCCCGGCTTCTACTTCGTCGCCGCCGTGACCGGCCTGATCCTGGTGCTGGCCGCCAACACCGCCTTCAACGGCTTCCCGGTGCTCGGCTCGATCCTGGCCCAGGACCGCTACCTGCCCCGCCAGCTGCACACCCGCGGCGACCGGCTGGCCTTCTCCAACGGCATCATCCTGCTGGCGATCGCCGCGATCCTGTTCGTCATCGCCTTCGACGCCGACCCGAACCGGCTGATCCAGCTCTACATCGTCGGCGTCTTCGTGTCCTTCAACATGAGCCAGTCCGGCATGATCCGGCACTGGACCCGGCTGTTGCGCACCGAGACCGACCCGACCAAGCGCCGCCACATGCAGCGCAGCCGGGCGATCAACACCTTCGGCCTGGTGATGACCATGGCCGTGCTGATCGTCGTCCTGGTCACCAAGATCAGCCACGCCTGGATCGCGATCGCGGCGATGGTCGTGCTGTTCGTGATGATGAAGGGCATCCGGCGCCACTACGACCGGGTCTCCGAGGAGCTCATCGCCGCCGAGGAGGCGGACGACGTCGTGCTGCCCACCCGGGTGCACGCCATCGTGCTGGTCTCCAAGCTGCACAAGCCGGCGCTGCGCGCCCTCGCGTACGCCAAGCTGGCCCGGGCCCACACCCTGGAGGCCGTCTCGGTCAACGTGGACCCGGCCGACACGGCGGCGCTGCGGCAGGAGTGGGACGAGCGCGGCATCGAGGTGCCGCTGAAGGTGCTGGACTCGCCGTTCCGCGAGATCACCGGGCCGGTCCTGGACTACGTGAAGAACCTGCGGCGCAGCAGCCCGCGCGACGTCGTCTCGGTCTACATCCCCGAGTACGTGGTCGGCCACTGGTACGAGCACCTGCTGCACAACCAGAGTGCGCTGCGGCTCAAGGGCCGGCTGCTGTTCAAGCCCGGCGTGATGGTCACCTCCGTGCCCTGGCAGCTGGAGTCCTCCGAGCGGCGCAAGCCGCAGAAGGCCTGGTCGGCGCCGGGTGCCGTCCGGCGTGGCGAGCCCCGGGCGCCGAAGGCCGTAAAGTCGAAGGATTCCGTCTCCACCGGTGCGAGCACCGGTGACACCTCCGACCGCAGCAAGGACTCCTCCTCGTGACGCGCAACACTCCGCCCCGCTCCTCGGGCTCCTCCGGCAAGGGCTCCCGCCGGGGCGGCTCCAAGCCCGGGCAGGTCTCCCGGCCGCGCTGGGGCCGGCCGTCCCGTCCGGAGGCCACCGACCGCGACGGCCTGACCGCACGCACCGCGCCGGTCGTCCCGGGGGAGCAGCCGCCGGCCGAGGACCGCAAGCCGGTCCGGGGCGCGGCCGACAAGGGTGCCGGCAAGGGCACGGGCAGCGGGAAGGGCACGGGCGCCGGGAAGGGCACCGGTGCCGCCGGGAAGGGCACCGGCGGCAAGGGCGCCGGGAAGGGCGCTCCTGCCGACGCGGCCTCCGGTGCCCCCGGCGGCACCCGGAAGGCCCCGCGCAAGCAGGCGGTGCGTCCGCCGAAGGCGCTCCGCGGTGTCGCCGCGCGGGCGCCGCGGCCCGAGACGCCGTCCGGCGAGCCGCTGGCCGGACAGCGGTACGAGGTCGAGGTCGGCGCCGTCGCGCACGGCGGCGGGCACTGCGTGGCCCGGCACGAGGGGCGGGTGCTGTTCGTGCGGCACGCGCTGCCCGGCGAGAAGGTCGTCGCGCTGGTGACCGAGGGCACCACCACCTCGCGGTTCCTGCGGGCCGACGCGGTGGAGGTGCTGGAGCCGGCCAAGGACCGGATCGAGGCGCCGTGCCCGTTCGCCGGGCCCGGCAAGTGCGGCGGCTGCGACTGGCAGCACGTCACCCCCGGTGGGCAGCGCAAGCTCAAGGCGGCGGTGCTGACCGAGCAGCTGGCCAAGCTCGCCGGGCTCACCCCGGCCGAGGCGGGCTGGGACGGCAGCGTCGAGCCGGTCGGCGGCAAGCTCCCGGCCGGGCAGGTGCCGGCCTGGCGCACCCGGGTCCAGTACGCGGTGGACGCGGAGACCGGGAAGGTCGGCCTGCGCAAGCACCGCTCGCACGACGTGCAGCCGGTGGACCGCTGCCTGATCGCCGCCGAGGGCGTCACCGAGCTGGGCATCGAGTCCCGCGACTGGCCGGGCGTGGCGAGCGTCGAGGTGATCGCCGCGACCGGTTCCTCGGACCGCCAGGTGGTGCTGACCCCGCGGCCCGGCGCGCAGCTGCCGCTGGTCGAGCTGGACAAGCCGGTCTCCATCGCCCGGATCGACGAGCAGGGCGACGCGCACAAGGTGCACGGGCGGAGCTTCGTCCGCGAACGGGCGGCCGGGCGGACCTGGCGGATCAGCAACGGCGGCTTCTGGCAGATCCACCCGGAGGCGCCGGACACCCTGGTCGACGCCGTGCTGGACGGGCTGGACCCGCAGTGGGGCGAGAACGCGCTCGACCTGTACTGCGGTGTCGGCCTGTTCGCGGGCGCGCTGGCCGACCGCGTCGGCGAGGAGGGCGCGGTGCTCGGCATCGAGTCCGCCAAGCAGGCCGTGGTCGACGCCCGGCACAACCTGGCCGCGCTGGACAACGTGCAGATCGAGTGCGACCGGGTCGAGACGCTGCTGCCGCGCACCGGCATCACCGCCACCGACCTGATCGTCCTGGACCCGCCGCGCTCGGGTGCCGGTCGCGAGACCGTCGGGCACCTGGTCGGCCTGGAGGCGCGCCGGATCGCCTACGTGGCCTGCGACCCGGCGGCGCTCGCCCGGGACCTGGGGTTCTTCCGCGAGGGCGGCTACCGGCCGGTGTCGCTGCGGGCGTTCGACCTGTTCCCGATGACGCACCACTTCGAGTGCGTGGCGATCCTGGAGCCGATCGGGGAGTGACCCGGTCCGGCCGGTCGGCCGGTGCGTGCGGCTCGGCTGTCCGGCTTCCCGGCGGCCGGGCCGTTCGGGCCGTTCGGTGTTCGGGCCGTTCGGTGTTCGGTGGAGGAGGCGGTACCCGCTCGGCGGGTGCCGCCTCCCCGTCGTTCGGGGCCGGGCCGGTCAGGGCTCGTTGTGTTCCTCCTCGTCGGCGCTGTGCGGAAGGTGGATGCCGTGCTGGGAGGCGAGCCGGAGGAGCGAGGCGATCCGGCCTTCGTACGCCTGGACGCCGTCGGCGTCCCCTTCGGCCCGTGCCGCCGCGAGGTCCTGCCGGGCCAGGGCGAGCTGCTCGCGCAGCTCCTGGTCGAACATGGCTGTCATTGCCGGCCTCCACACCGGTCGGTGCCGCTCAGTGGAACGCTCAGGGGAGTTCAGAGTCCCGGATGGTGAAGGACTCTTCAAGTCTCGCTCGTTCCGGCGGGGGTGGGGCGGCGGTGGACGGGTATGGGAGGTGGGCGGCCCGGAGCGGGGCGGGCGGCGGCTCCGGCGGGCCCCGGCCGGCTCGGTCGGCTCGGTCGGCGGGCGCGGCTGACGTCCCGGGGACGGTTCCGGTGACGGGTTCGGGGACGGTTTCGGTGACGGGGAGGTTGCGTGGGGGCGTGCGGCAGGTGTGCGGGCGGGGTGCATGCGCCCTTGTTGTGCTAGCACTTCAGCGCTAGCTTGAAGGACATGGCCAAGAAGCAGCTGAACGTCCGCGTGGACGCCACGACCGCGGAGATAGCCCGGGAACGGGCCGAGCAGCAGGGGATCAGCATGAACCAGTACATCGAGCGCCTGGTCCAGCAGGACATGGGCGAGTCCGGGCGGGCCTTCGTCGACGCGGCCGCGCAGTTCATGAAGGAGTACGAGACGGCGTTCCTCGCCGAGTTCGGGGAGCCGGGCGACCTCCAGGACGTGCGCCGTTGAACCTGGAGGTGGACCTCTCGTGGCTGCTCATGACCGCCGAGCAGTACACGCCCGGTGACCCGCAGGTCACCGACTACGGCTCGCTGCTCGCGGCCGTCACCCGGCACCAGGCCGAGATATTCGACATCTCCGTCTACCCCGAACCGCAGGACCGCGCCGCCGCACTGATGCACCAGCTGATCCGGGTGCCGGCCCTGGAGAAGACCAACGAACTGTTCGCGACCGCCGTCGCGTACGCGTACCTCGTCGCCAGCGGCTGCACCGTCGCCACCACCGCCCGCGAGGTGCGCAGCCTCTCCCGGGCCATCCGCGAGGGGCGGCTCGGGGTGTCCGGCGTCGCCGAGCGGCTGGCGGCGTGGGTGGTGGACGAGGCCGAGGGGGAGGGCGTCAGCGGCGGGGACGACGAGGACGAGGACGACGAGTGACCGTCGGTTCCGTCCTCCCGGTCCTCCCGGTCCTTCCCGTACTCCCGGCCCCTGGCGTCGGAGCGCGCCGGACGCGCTCCGGCGCGCTCGACGGGCCCTACGCCTCCGGGGCGGCGGGCTCCGCGATCAGGGCCGTCGCGAACGGGCGGAAGCCCGCCCGGCGGTAGATCCGGGCGACGTCCTCGTCGGCGGCGGACAGGAACACCGTCCGTACGCCGCCCGCCCGGGCGTGCGCGACCAGCGCCGCCGTGACCGCGAGGCCCAGGCCGCGCCGGCGGGCGGAGGGCAGGGTGCCCACCCCGACCACCTCGCCGACCGGGCCCACCGGGTTGTACTGGCCCGCGCACAGGGCGTCGCCGCCGTCCAGTGCGGCGGCCAGCACGGTGGTGCCGTCGGTGATCCGCCGCGCGATCCGCGCCACCCCGCCGTCGGCCGTCAAGGTCGCCGCGCTCGCGGCCAGCTCGGTCGCTCCGGCCGGGCCGACGGCGGTGCCGGGTGCGCCGAAGGCCACGTGCGGGACGGCCGCCGCCGCCGCCAGCTCGGACGCGTCCGCGCCCAGCACCCGGACCTCGACGCGCTCCGGCAGTTCGGGCGCGGGCGCGGGTTCGTCCTGCGGGCCCAGCACCAGCAGCGGGTGCTCGTGCACGGTCAGGCCCGCTGCCTCGACCGCCGCGCGCAGCTCGGGGTTCTGCTCGGCCACCCACTCGAAGGCCTCCGGCGCACCCAGCTCGCGCTGCCGGTCCAGCACGCGGCGGACATCGTCGGCGGTGGCGGCCGGACCGGCGTGGCCGGGCGTCGGGCGCGCGTAGTAGTGCCAGCCGGTCTCGCCCTCGCGGACGAACAGGGTCAGGGGGCCGAAGTCCTCGGCGCGGGCGGCGCTGCGCGGTGCGGCGTCGTAGTAGCGCTCGATCTCGTCGAGCAGCGGGCGGTCAGGTGCATGATCGGCAGGAGTCACGGCGTGCATCCAAGCAGGGGGGCGGTCGGTCTGCCACCGATTTGCGCGCCGGTCCGGCCGGTCGGGCGCCGGTCCGGCCGGCCGGTGGTGGCCGCCGGGGTCGGGAGCCCGCGCTCCGGGCGCGGATTGTTGCCGAACGCTTACCGGTCCGCTGCGATCTTGTGCGGCCACAGAGTGCATGCTGATGCTTTTGCAGCTCTGCCGAGGGGGACGGCGGACGTCTGCACTCGGCGAGGCAAGGGGGAAGACAGGCCCATGAGGCTCTGCTTTCTGGTGGAGGAACACTACCGGCACGACGGCATGCCGCTCGACGTGGCGCGGCAGCTCACCGCGTGGGGGCACCGCGTGGACGTGCTGCGCCCCGGGGACTCGCTGCTGGCGATCTCCGAGGAGGTCCGGGCCGGCAGCCACGACGCGTGGGTGCTCAAGACCGTCTCCGGCGGACCCGGGCTGACCCTGCTGGAGGCGGCCGCCGCCGTCGGACTCACCACGGTGAACGACGTGCGCTCGATCCGCGGCGTCCGGGACAAGGCGCTCGCCGCGGTGATCGGCCGCACCCGCGGGCTGCCCGTCCCGGTGACGTACGCGGCCGCCCGGTGGGAGCGGCTGGCGGAGATCCCGGCCGCCGAGTACCCGTTGGTGGTCAAGCCCGCCGACGGCAGCTCCGGGCGCGCCGTCCGGCTGGTGCGCAGCCCGGACCACCTGATGGAGGTCGGGCCCGAGCTGGCCGGGGAGGGGCTGCTGATCGCGCAGCCGTACGTGCCGAACTCCGGTACCGACCTCAAGGTGTACTGCGTCGACGGCGAGCTCTTCGCGACGGAACGTTCCTCCCCGCTGCACCCCGGGCAGGGCGTGCGGGAGCGGCAGGTGCCGCTGCCGGGGAGCGTCGCACGGATCGTGGCGCAGGTCGGCGAGGTGTTCGGGCTCGACCTGTTCGGGGTCGACGTGCTGCTCGGTCCGGACGGGCCGGTGGTGGTCGACATCAACGACTTCCCGAGCTTCCGGCAGGTGCCGGACGCGGTGGCGCGGGTCGCCCGGGCTGTCCTGCGGCTCGCGCGCAGCGGAACGGCCGTCTCGGTGCCCGGCGAGCCCGCCGCGCTGGTGTCCGCGGGTGGGGCGGCGTACGGACAGCTGGGCTTCGGTGACGGGGAGTTGCTGTGAGGGTAGGGCTGATCGCCGGCGACCCGGGACACCCGGTGCTGGCGGCGACCGCCGCGCTGCTGGTGGAGCGCGGGCACGAGGTGCGGGCCGTTGCGCCCACCGGGCTGGCGGGCGCGCTCGCGGACGTCTACCTGCTCAAGGCCCGTACGCCCGGAGCGCTGGCGCTGGCCCGCGACCTGGAGGGCCGCGGCGTGCCGGTGGTCAACTCGGCGGCGGCGACCGAGCTCTGCCAGGACCGGGTGCGGATGGCCGACCTCGCGCGCTCCGCCGGGCTGCCGTTCGCGGCGACGGTCGACGCCGGGCTGCTGGGCGAACTCACCGCCCCCGGCGATCCGTTCGTCGTCAAGAGCCGGCACAGCAGACGGCACGACCTGGTCGCGCGGGTCGACGGGCCGGCCCGGCTGCGCGAACTCGCCGAACACTGGGCCGAGGAGCCCGTCGTCACCCAGCCGTTCGTCCCCGGGACCGGCTGGGACCAGAAGCTGTGGGTGATCGACGGGCAGGTGTTCGCCGCCCGGCGGCGGTCCGAACTCGCCAGCGGGCCGGGGGAGCCGGGGCGGTCGGCGGACTGGGAGCCGTCCGCCGAGCGGGCCGGGCTCGCGCTGCGCGTCGGTGAGGTGTTCGGACTCGACGTGTACGGGGTCGACCTGCTGGACGGGCCGGCCGAGCCCGTCATCGTGGACGTCAACGCCTTCCCCGGGGTCCGCGGGCGGCCCGGCGCGCCCGAGGCGCTCGCCGCGCTCGCGCTGCGGGTCGCGGCGGCGCGGGGTGACGCGGAGCAGGGTACGGCGGACCGGGTGGCGGTGGGCCCGGTCGCGGTGGAGTAGCGGCGGCGGCCGTCGGGGCGGCGCGTCGGCCCGGCCCGGCCCGGGGCGGCCCGGGGCGGTGGGTCGGGCGGGGTGCGGGTCGGTCGGCGGGGCGGGTCGGGTCGGTCGGCGCGGCCGGGCGGGGCGGGTCGTTAGGCTGACAGGCGCCCCGACCGGCCGGGGCGTACGGCGAGAGAAGACGGAACGTTGCTGCAGGACATCGAGCGCTACCTGGCCTGCCCCCTCTGCGCGCAGGCCCTCACCCGGCACGACCGCAGCCTGCGCTGCCCCGCCGGGCACAGCTTCGACCTCGCCAAGCAGGGCTACGTCAGCCTCCTCGCCGGCGACGCCCACACCGGCACCGGAGACACCGCCGAGATGGTCGCGGCCCGCGCGGACTTCCTCGCCGCCGGGCACTACCGTCCCATCGCGGACGCCCTCGCCGGAGCCGCCGCCGGAGCCGCCGCCGAGGCGCCCGCCGACGAGCCCGACGGACTGGTCGCCGACCTCGGCGCCGGCACCGGGCACTACCTGGCCCACGTCCTCGACGCCCTGCCCGACCGGGTCGGCGCCGCCCTGGACATCTCCAAGTACGCGCTGCGGCGCGCCGCCAAGGCGCACCCGCGGATCGGGGCCGTCGTCTGCGACGCCTGGCGTCCGCTGCCGCTGCGCGACGCCTCCGCCGAGCTGATGCTCAACGTCTTCGCCCCGCGCAACGGGCCCGAGATCCGCCGGGTGCTGCGCCCCGGTGGCACCCTGCTGCTGGTCTCCCCCACCGCCCGGCACCTGCGCGAACTGGTGGACGCGCTGGGGCTGCTGTCGGTGGACGAGGAGAAGCAGCGGCGGATCGACGAGAAGCTCGGGCCGTACCTGACGTCGGCCGGGCGGCGGGAGGTCGAGTTCACCCTGCGGCTCGGTGCCCAGGACGTGCGGACCGTCGTCGGCATGGGGCCCAGCGCCTGGCACACCGACCCGGAGCGGCTCGGCGCCGCGCTCGCGGGGCTGCCGGACCCGGTCGAGGTGACCGCCTCGGTGACGGTGGCCGCGTACCGGCGCTGAGCGCGCGGGGAGACCCAGGGCACTTCGGGGTGCGCGCGGGTGTTCCGGGGTACTCGGGGGGTGCTCCGGGCGCGGGTGGAGGGCCGGTCAGCGGGTCGGGGTGGGGCGCCACGTTGGGATGAATCTGCCGTGCAGGCACGTTTCTGCCGATCGGTCGGAGGCTAACGTCCGACGGGTGAACCGCGACGCCACCAGGCCCGCAGGGCCGGCCCCCCTCCGACCGGGCGCCCCGGAGCCCGACCGGTCGCCCGTGCCACGCCCCACCGTCGAGGAGCTCCGGCTCACCTCGTTCAAGTCCTACCGGCGCGCGGTCCTGCCGCTCGCGCCCCTCACGGTGCTGCACGGGCCCGCCGGGGTCGGCAAGTCCAACGCCCTCGACGCGCTGGCGGTGCTGTCCCGGCTCGCGCTCGGCGAGGAGATCACCGACTCGCTGGACGGGCTGCCCGACCGCGCCGGTCCGCTCGCCCAGCCCGTCCGGGGCGGCCTCGACGGCTGCGTCCCGCACGGCCGGGACGCGATCATCCTCGGCTGCACCGTCCGCTCCCCGCACGGCCGGATCCGGCTCGACGTGGTGATCCGCACCGACGGCCCGGTCCGGATCGCCCGGGAATCGCTCACCCTCGACGGCCGGACCCTGGTGGACACCGGCGAGCAGGACCTCCGCAGCCGGCGGGTCAACGTCTGCTGGCACAACGACACCCGGCAGGGCGACATCCGGGCGCCCTTCCCCAGCGGCACCATGATCACCGCGCAGCTGCCGCTGCGGGTCGCCGGCTCGTCGGCCGGCGAGTGCCTGGTCCTGGCCGCCGCCGAGGACCTGCTCACCGCCCTGCGCGAGGTCTTCCCGCTGCACCCCGTGCCCGCCCTGATGCGCGGCTGGGCCCCGGCCGACCCGCAGGCCCGGCTGCGCGGCAACGCCGCCAACATCTCCGCCGTCATCGCCCGTCTGGGCAACGAGTGCCCGCGCCGGTACGGGCAGCTCCTGCGGGTCGTCCAGTCCGCGGCGCCGTACCCGCTGCTCGGGCTCACGGTGGCCGAGCGCGGGAGCGACGCGGTCACGCGGCGCGTCCTGGCCGTCTTCGACGAGGGCGTCCTCGGGCGCACCGGGGCCGACCAGGCCTCCGACGGGATGCTGCGTCACCTCGCCTTCGCCGCGGTGCTGCTGACCGGGGCCGGGGTGCTCGACCTCGACGTGGCCGCCGAGGTGCCGTGGGCGCACCGACAGCTCATCGTGCTGGCCGAGGACCTGGGGGCCGGGCTCTCCACCGAGCAGACCGCCTCGCTGCTGCGGCTGGCCCGGGAGATGGCGGAGCGCAGCCAGCTGCGGGTGGTGGCGGCGCTGCAGGAGCCGGCGGCGGTGCGGGAGGTGCTGGGCGGCGCGGGCGACGGGCGGTCGGCCGAGGGGTGGCCGGGCGGGGAGCGGCCGGGTGAGGGGCCGTCGGGAGCGGGGCCGTCGGGCGGTGAGCGGCCGGGCGAGGGGCCGTCGGGCGGCCCGAGGCCGGCTGGGGTGGTGGTGGTCGAGTGTCGGCGCGACCCGGATTCGGGGTTCACGGTGCTGCGGCCGGAGACGGCCAGGGTGCCGGCCCAGGGCGGGCGGGGGGAGGGCGCCGACGGGACCGCGGAGGGGGAGCGGCCGGGGGCGGAGGCGTCGGTGACGGAGGGGGCCGGGCCCGCGTCGGACGGCGATGGGGTAGACCTGGAGGGGTGAGCGAACGAGTGACGGGACCGGGGGAGCCGACCCTGGAGGCCCTGCAGCAGCGACTGGTGGACTTCGCGGCGGCCCGGCGGTGGGAGCCCTTCCACACGCCGAAGAACCTGGCGGCGGCGCTGAGCGTGGAGGCCGGGGAGCTGCTGGAGATCTTCCAGTGGCTGACGCCCGAACAAGCGGCCGAGGTGATGTCCGAGCCGGAGCGCGCGCACCGGGTGCGGGACGAGGTGGCCGACGTGCTGGCGTACCTGCTGCAGTTCTGCACGGCGGTCGGGGTGGACCCGCTGGAGGCGCTCGCGGCCAAGATCGAGCGGAACGAGCAGCGCTTCCCGGTGCCGGACGGATCGGTCGACGTCAACCCGGATGTGGACGACCAACCCTTGTGAGGGATGGAAGTTATCCACAACCTCGGGGTTTTCCACAGCTCCTGACAAGCCGGATGCGGGTACCCGCGCCTTCTCGCACGCTGTCGCCGTGACCACCCGGCCGCCCCTCCCGGCGGCCGGGGCGACGGCGACAGCGAGCGAGAGGAGCGGTGGCCATGGAGGCGCTGCGACTGATCAGGACGGCCCGGCACGCCCTGGCCGAGGCCAGGCACGTACCCGATGTGCTGGCCGAGGCGCGGCAGGCCGCGCTGCTCACCGAGGCGATGGGCGCCCGGTTGGCGGAGTCCGAGGACGAGGAGTTCACCGGGCTGGGCCAGCAGCTCTCCGAGGCCGGGGCGCACGCGGCGGTCTGCCTGGACCGCTCCCTCGCCCGGGCCGCCTTGGTCGGCGGCGGCCGGGCCGCGCGCCTCACCGGACTCGGGGAGCTGGCGCCGGCTCTGGGGGCGCTGGACGGGTTGCTGCAGGAGGTCGGGGAGACGCTCGTGGTGCTGGCCTGCGGCGCCGACACCGAGAGCCTCTACTGGACGTGCATCGACGGCGTCGACGCGGTGTCGGAGTGCAAGGACCTGGCCGGGCGGCTGTGGGACGCGGCGGGCCGGGCCGGGGGAGCGGGGAGCACGGCGCCGGTGTCGGGCGGCGCGGAGACCGAACGGGCGGACTGCGGTTCGCCGTTACTCGTCCGGCTCGACCCACCGGGCGGCGAAGGGGCGGCGGGCGGCGGCCGTCCGCCGGGCGAAGCCGGCCCGCCGGAATCCACCGGACTGCCGGATGCCGTCGGCCCGCCGGACGTCGTCGGCCCCCCGGGTGAGGGCGGGCCGACGGATCGGGAGCAGGCGGACCACTACCGGGTGCCCGGTGCGGCCGGGGCGCCGGAGCTGTCCGTGCCGGTCGGGTAGGCGGTGGCGCCGGCGTCCAGGGCGCCGGAGGACTGCAACGCGGCGAGATCCGCGGTGACCGAGGCGAGCAGTTCCTGTATCTGCTCCAGCAGGCGCTTGGAGGCGCCGGGCCCGGCCCAGGCACCGTCGCCCGAGCCCGTGGGGCTGCTCGGGAGTTGCGGCGTGGCGGATGGTTCGGACGTGGCGGCACTTCGTCGGATCGGTGGTGCGGCGTGAAGCGGCCGACGGTGGCTCGGCCCGTGCGGCGGTGGCGGTGGCTGCCCGGCCACCGGGTGCACGCCCGCCTCGGCACCCAACGAACCATCCCGGCGGCCGTCACCTGGCACCACCCGATGCGGTCCGACTCCGGTGCGGCGTAAGCCTCCCGGGTGAGCCGGGGTTGCCGCTGCGGCGCGGGCTGGGCCGGGCGCGGACGGCCGACTGCGGATCGCCGACTGCTGACTGGAGACCGCCGACTGGGGCTGCTGACCGGGGACCGCCGCCCGGGGCTGCCGACCCCGCCGCCCGGGCCGCCGGAGCAGGAGGCGCCGAGGACGAACGGAGCGGGCACTTCGACACGGCGCAACGGCGCCGGAGGGCACGGAACGGCGCCGTGCGGGCGACGGAAGGAGATCCGGAAGAGGGCGGAGAAGGGGGAGTACCCACCCCTTGCCACTCTCAACGTATAGCGCACGGGGGGTCTTGCGGCAAGGCCCCCGTGGTGGCGCACAATCGCAGGCCTCAGATCGGAGCTGATGCCATGACCCCCCTGACCACCAGCGCGTTCGACCTTCCCGACCGCCTCGCCGCCAAGGCCGACCCGGCGCTGATCGGCGGCGACGAGCGGCACTTCGAGGCCGTCGCGGGGAGCCTCGAACAGTCGATCACCGAGCTGTCCGACCGTCTCGACACCCTGCGCCGGGCGCCGGGCGGCCTCGGCCGGGAGGCGATGGACCGGGACATCGAGGTCCACCGGCTGACCGGCCGCCTGCGCGCCCTGCGCCGCTTCGGACTGGACCTCTGCCTCGGACACGTCGTCGCCGCGGACGACCCCGAGCCGGTGTACATCGGGCGGCTCGGGCTCACCGACAGCGAGGGGCGCCGGTTGCTGGTCGACTGGCGTTCCCCGGCGGCCGAGCCGTTCTTCGCGGCGACCCACGCCGACCCGATGGGGCTGGTGAGCCGCCGCAGGTACCGCTGGACCGGCGGGCGGATCAGCGATTACTGGGACGAGGTGTTCACCGCCGAGGCCCTGGAGGGGCACGCCGCACTGGACGACCAGTCCGCGTTCATCGCCGGCCTGAGCGGCAACCGCTCGGCCCGGATGCGGGACGTGCTGGCCACCATCCAGTCCGACCAGGACGCCATCATCCGGGCCGGGTCCCGCGGCGCCCTCGTGGTCGACGGCGGCCCGGGCACCGGCAAGACCGTCGTCGCGCTGCACCGCTCCGCCTACCTGCTGTACTCCGATCCGCGGCTCGGCCACCGGCGCGGCGGCGTGCTGTTCGTCGGCCCGCACCAGCCGTACCTGGCCTACGTCGCCGACGTCCTGCCCAGCCTCGGCGAGGAGGGCGTGCGGACCTGCACCGTGCGGGACCTCGTCGCCGAAGGGGCGGGCGCGCGGGCCGAGGCCGATCCGGAGGTGGCCCGGCTGAAGTCCTCGGTCGCCATGGTGGAGGCGGTCGAGAAGGCCGTTCGGTTCTACGAGGAGCCGCCCACCGAGGGGATGGCTGTCACCACGCACTGGTCCGACCTCTGGCTGAGCGCCTCGGACTGGTCCGACGCGTTCGCCGCACCGGACCCGGGCACCCCGCACAACGAGGCGCGCGAGCAGATCTGGGAGGAGCTCGCCACGATCCTGCTGGAGAAGCTGGAGGTGGACGAGGACGAGGACGGGGTCTCGCCCGAGCTGTTCCTCCGCTCGCTGCGGCAGGACCGGGAGCTGGTGGAGACCCTCAACCGCGCGTGGCCGCTGCTCGAAGCCGCCGACCTGGTCGGCGATCTCTGGTCGGTGCCCGCCTACCTGCGGATGTGCGCGCCCGGGCTCGACCCCGAGGAGGTCCGCAAGCTGCAGCGAAGGGACGCGCCGCAGGACTGGACGGTGTCCGACCTGCCGCTCCTGGACGCCGCCCGGCAGCGGCTCGGCGACCCGGAGGCGGCCCGGCGGCAGCGGCGGCGCGAGGCTGCGGTCGCCGCCGAACGCGCCCGCATGGCCGATGTCATCGGCGACCTGCTCCAGGCCGATGACGACGGGGAGGGCGCGGTGACGATGCTGCGCGGACGGGACCTCCAGGACACCCTGGTCGACGAGACCGCCCTGCCCGTCGCCGACCCCGAGCCGCTGGCCGGCCCGTTCGCGCACATCGTCGTGGACGAGGCCCAGGAACTGACCGACGCGGAGTGGCAGATGCTGCTCCTGCGCTGCCCGTCCCGGAGCTTCACCATCGTCGGGGACCGCGCGCAGGCCAGGCACAGCTTCACGGAGTCCTGGCAGGAGCGGCTGGAGCGGATCGGGCTCGACCGGGCGGCGGTGGCCTCGCTGAGCATCAACTACCGGACACCGGAGGAGGTCATGGCGGAGGCCGAGCCCGCCATCCGGGCCGCGCTGCCGGACGCCAACGTGCCGACTTCCGTCCGCAGCAGCGGCATCCCCGTCGCGCACGGGTCCGTGACGGAGCTGGACGCGGTCCTGGACGGCTGGCTCGCCGAGCACGCCGAGGGGGTCGCCTGCGTGATCGGTGCACCGGACTTCCGGGCCCGGCCCCGGGTCCGGTCACTGACTCCGGAGCTGTCGAAGGGCCTCGAGTTCGACCTGGTCGTCCTGGTCGATCCGGAGGCGTTCGGCGAGGGCGTCGAGGGAGCCGTCGACCGCTACGTCGCGATGACCCGGGCGACCCAGCGGCTCGTGGTCCTCAGGAGTTCGTGACGAGGAAGGAGGGGAGGAAGCGGGGCCGGACGGGGAGAGGCACGGGAGCGGCCGGGAGGCCACGACGGCAGGGCCGGAACGCCCGTCCCCCGGTCGAGTGACGCGGGTGTCCGTCGACGGCGCCCGGAGGCCAGACTGGAGCGATGGACGAGGAGGAACCGCTGGCGTCGTGGGCGGCCAGGCGGGAGCAACGGCTGCGGCCGGTCGGGCAGTTGCGGGCCGTGCCGCTCGCGCACGGGCGGCACCGCGGTGCTCATGTGGCGCCGGGCGAGCCGAGGCTCATCCTGCGCTGGGACGGCTACCAGTGGCTGCCGGAGACGGTGGCCGAGGACTACGCCGTCGCGCAGCGGATCCTGCACGGGATCGAGGGCGACGGCCTGCTGCGCCCGGCTCACCGGGGGCAGCGGCCGAGGAAGGCGCCGGGACGCCACCGCAAGCCCCGGGAGGTGTGAGGAGGCGCCACGCGAGCGGGGCCCGGCGCCACCCGGCGCCGGACCCCGACCGTCGCTGCCCGCAGGTCAGTTGTGGGCGTGCAGGTCCGCGTTCAGACCGCCCCAGGAGCCGGAGCGGGCGATGACCTCGACCGCGCCGGTCTGCGAGTTGCGGCGGAACAGCAGGTTGTCCTGGCCGGACAGCTCGACGGCCTTGGCCACCGTGCCGTCCGGGGTGGTGACCCGGGTGCCGGCGGTGACGTAGAGGCCGGCCTCGACCACGCAGTCGCTGCCGAGCGAGATGCCGATGCCCGCGTTGGCGCCGAGCAGGCAGCGCTCGCCGACCGAGACGACCTGCTTGCCGCCGCCGGACAGGGTGCCCATGATCGAGGCGCCGCCGCCGATGTCGCTGTGGTCGCCGACGACGACGCCCGCGCTGATCCGGCCCTCGACCATGGAGGTGCCCAGCGTGCCGGCGTTGAAGTTGACGAAGCCCTCGTGCATCACGGTGGTGCCGGCGGCCAGGTGGGCGCCGAGCCGGACGCGGTCGGCGTGGGCGATGCGCACACCGGTCGGGGCGACGTAGTCGGTCATCCGCGGGAACTTGTCGACGCCGTACACGGCCAGCTGGCCGCCCTGGGCGCGCACCGCGAGGCGGGCCTGCTCGACCTTGTCCACCGGGACGGGGCCGATGCTGGTCCATGCGACGTTGGCCAGTAGGCCGAAGATGCCGTCCAGGTTCTGGCCGTGCGGCTTGACCAGACGGTGGCTCAGCAGGTGCAGGCGCAGGTACACGTCGTGGGTGTCGAGCGGCTTCTCGTCCAGCGAGGCGATGGTGGTGCGCACGGCGACCACCTCGACGCCGCGGCGCGCGTCGGCGCGCAGCGCCTCGGCCGCGCCGGTGCCGAGCTCGGCCTCGGCCTGCTCGGCGGTCAGGCGGACGGTGCCGGCCGGGCCGGGCTCGGTGGCCAGGACGGGGGCGGGGAACCAGGTGTCGAGAACGGTGCCGTCGGCGGCGATGGTGGCCAGGCCGGTGGCCACGGCGCCGTTCGCCGAGGAGGTGGATTCGAGCGAGGTGGATTCAGCAGTCACATCGTGCACGTTAACCAATGCGGGGCCCCACTGCCGAACACGCCCACCGTGCGGACGCGCCCGGCGGACGTCCCGGCGACCGGGGCGCGGGGTGGGAAAACCCGGTGCTCAGGGCTCCGCCGCTGGGCAATACTTCGGCGGGTGTTCATGTCGATCTCCACCACCGGCAGCGCCGAGGACCCGGCCACGGATCTCGGGTTCCTGCTGCACAAGCACCCCGGCAAGGTCCAGCGGTTCACGACGTCGCACGGCGAGGCCCACGTCTTCTACCCCGAGGCGGGGGACGAGGCCTGCACGGCGGCGTTGCTGCTGGACATCGACCCGGTCGCGCTGGTCCGCAAGGGCCGGGGCGACGGCAGGGGCCGTGGCGGCTCGCCCGACTTCGCGCTCGCCCAGTACGTCAACGACCGGCCGTACGCCGCGTCCTCGCTGCTCGCGGTGGCGCTGCGGACGGTGTTCCGGTCCGCGATGAAGGGCGCCTGCCCGGCCCGGCCCGAACTGCCGGGGCGGGCCCGCCCGCTGCGGATCGAGCTGCCCGCCGTGCCCGCGAACGGCGCGGGCGAGGGCGGCGGCCCGGCGATGGTTGCCCGGCTGTTCGAGCCGCTGGGCTGGCGGGTCGAGGCGACGACGATCCCGCTGGACGAGGCGTTCCCGGAGTGGGGCGACTCCCGGTACGTGCGGATCGGGCTCGCCTCCGACACCGTCCGGCTCGCCGACGCGCTCCAGCAGCTGTACGTGCTGCTCCCGGTGCTGGACGGCGCCAAGCACTACTGGGTCGCCCCGGACGAGGTGGACAAGCTGCTCGCCGCGGGCGAGGGCTGGCTGGCCGCCCACCCGGAGCGCGGCCTGATCACCCGTCGCTACCTCGCCCGGCGCTGGTCGCTGACCCGGGCCGCGATGGAACGCCTGGAGCTGGCCCGGCTGGCGGAGGCGGACGACCGCGAGGTCGAGGAGATCGACAACGCGGTCGACGACCGGCCCGCAGAGGAGTTCGGGCAGGAGCCGGGGCAGGTGGCCGGGCGGGAGCCCGGCGAGCCGGACGGCGGCGGGAGCGGCGAGGGGGACGGCGGCGCGCACGCGGAGCCGGAGCTGCCCCGCGTACCGTCCCTGGCCGAGCAGCGCCGCACCGCGATCCTCGACGCCCTGCGCGAGACCGGCGCCGCCCGCGTCGCCGACCTCGGCTGCGGTCAGGGCGAGCTGATCGGCGCCCTGCTGAAGGACGCCCGGTTCACCGAGATCCTCGGCGTGGACGTGTCCGTGCGGGCCCTGCGGGCGGCGAACCGCAAACTGCGCCTGGAGCGCCTGCCGGAGCGGCAGGCGGCCCGGGTGACGCTGGCGCAGGGTGCGCTGACGTACACCGACGCCCGGTTGAAGGGCTACGACGCGGCGGTGCTGTGCGAGGTGATCGAACACCTGGACCTACCGCGGCTGCCCGCCCTGGAGTACGCCGTGTTCGGGGCCGCCCGGCCGCGGGCCGTCGTGGTCACCACGCCGAACGCCGAGTACAACGTCCGCTGGGAGACCCTGCCGGCGGGCAGCGTCCGGCACGCCGACCACCGCTTCGAGTGGTCCCGCGCGGAGTTCCGTGCCTGGGCCGGGAAGGTCGCGGCGGCCTACGGTTACACGGTGGTGCTGCGCCCGGTCGGCCCGTACGACGAGGAGGTCGGGGCACCGACCCAGCTCGCCCTGTTCACCACCGCCACCGAGCCGGCGCCCGTCGCCCAGCCGACCACCACCACCGAACCCGAGCCGACCACCGTCGACCCGACCACCGCCACCGAACCCGAGCCGACCACCGTCGACCCGGCCCCCGTCACCGAACCCGAGCCGACCGCCACCGACCCGACCCCCGCCACCGACCCGACGACGCCCGAAGGAGGCGAACCCCGATGACCGACGCCGCAGCCGACGAGACCACCGAGAGCACAGCCCCGCGCCGCCTCCCCGTCACCGACGTCTCCCTCGTCGTCCTGATCGGCACCAGCGGCTCGGGCAAGTCCACCTTCGCCCGCCGCCACTTCCTGCCGACCCAGGTCGTCTCCTCCGACTTCTGCCGCGGTCTGGTCGCCGACGACGAGAACGACCAGTCCGCCTCCGCCGAGGCCTTCGACCTCCTGCACTACATCGTCGGCAAGCGACTGGCGGCCGGGCGGCTGACCGTCGTGGACGCCACCAACGTCCAGCCGGAGGCGCGCCGCCAGCTGGTCAGGATCGCCCGCGAGCACGACGTGCTGCCGATCGCGATCGTCCTGGACGTCCCGCCGGGGGTGTGCGCCGAGCGCAACCGCACCCGTCCGGACCGCCAGTTGCCCGCCCACGTCGTCCCGCGGCAGAACCGCGAGCTGCGCCGTTCCCTGCGCGGCCTGGAGCGCGAGGGCTTCCGCAAGGTGCACGTCCTGCGCGGCGAGGCCGAGGTGGTGTCGGCCGAGATCGAGACGGAGAAGCGCTACAACGACCTGCGTCACCTCACCGGCCCGTTCGACATCGTGGGTGACATCCACGGCTGCCGCTCGGAGCTGGAGACCCTGCTGACCCGCCTCGGCTACGCCCTCACCCGGGACGCCGAGGGCCGTCCGGTGGACGCCGAGCACCCGGCGGGCCGCACCGCCGTCTTCGTCGGCGACCTGGTCGACCGCGGCCCCGACACCCCAGGGGTGCTGCGCCTGGTGATGGGCATGGTGGCGGCGGGCCACGCGATCTGCGTGCCCGGGAACCACGAGAACAAGCTCGGCCGCGCGATGGACGGCAAGAAGGTCACCGTCTCGCACGGCCTGCAGGAGTCGCTGGACCAGCTGGCGGGGGAGTCCGAGGAGTTCAGGGCCGAGGTGCGCGCCTTCATGCGCGGCCTGGTCAGCCACTACCTGCTGGACGGCGGCGCGCTGGTGGTCTGCCACGCCGGTCTGCCGGAGAAGTACCACGGCCGGAACTCGGGCCGGGTCCGCTCGCACGCGCTGTACGGGGAGACCACTGGTGAGACCGACGAGTACGGCCTGCCGGTGCGCTACCCGTGGGCGGAGGAGTACCGCGGCCGGGCACTGGTGGTCTACGGCCACACCCCGGTGCCGACCGCGAGCTTCGTCAACAACACCATCTGCCTGGACACCGGCTGCGTCTTCGGCGGCAGCCTGACCGCGCTGCGCTACCCGGAGCGCGAGCTGGTGGGCGTCGAGGCCGAGCGCGAGTGGTACGCCCCGGTGCGTCCGATGATCACGGACGCGCCGGGCGCCCGCGAGGGCCGTCCGCTGGACCTCGCCGACGTCGCCGGGCGCCGGATCGTCGAGACCGGCCTGCACGGGCGGGTCGCCGTCCGGGAGGAGAACGCGGCGGCCGCGCTGGAGGTGATGAGCCGCTTCGCGCTGGACCCGCGGCTGCTCGCCTACCTGCCGCCGACCATGGCGCCGAGTGCGACCTCCCGCCGGGACGGCTACCTGGAGCACCCGGAGGAGGCCTTCCTGGCCTACCGCGCGGACGGCGTGCGGCACCTGGTGTGCGAGGAGAAGCACATGGGTTCGCGCGCGGTGCTGCTGGTCGCCCGGGACGGTGCCGCACTGGAGCGCCGCTTCGGCGTGACGGGTCCGGGCGCGATCTGGACCCGCACCGGCCGCGCGTTCCTCAACGACGACGGGCTGACCGCCGCGGTGCTCGACCGGGTGCGGGCGGCCGCCGAGCGCGCCGGCCTCTTCGACGAGCTGGCCAGCGACTGGCTGCTGGTGGACGCCGAGCTGATGCCGTGGTCGCTGAAGGCGGTGGAGCTGCTGCGCCGTCAGTACGCGGCGGTCGGCGCGGCGGCGGGTGCGGCCCTGCCGGAGGTGCTGTCCGCCCTGGAGCGGGCGGCCGGGCGCGGCCTGGACCTGGCCGGGCTGACCGCCCGCCAGCGGCAGCGCTCCGCCGATGCGCGGGCGTTCACCGAGGCGTACCGGCGCTACTGCTGGCCGACCGAGGGGCTGTCGGGCATCCGGCTGGCGCCGTTCCAGCTGCTGGCCGCCGAGGGGGCGAACCTGGCGGTGCGCCCGCACGACGAGCACCTGGCCCGGATCGACCGCCTGGTGGCCGCCGACGACGGGGAGGAGCCCGTGCTGCACCGCACCGGCCGGGTCCTGGTGGACACCGAGGACGAGGCCTCGACGGCCGCTGCCACCGCCTGGTGGGAGGAGCTGACCGGGGCGGGCGGCGAGGGCATGGTGGTGAAGCCGCTGGCCTCGCTGGTGCGGACCTCGCGCGGCGAGGGCCGTCCGGGCGGGCTGGTGCAGCCCGGGGTGAAGGTGCGCGGCCGGGAGTACCTGCGGATCATCTACGGTCCGGACTACACCGAGCACCTGGACCGGCTGCGGCAGCGCGCGTTGGGCCACAAGCGCTCGCTGGCGTTGCGCGAGTACGCGCTGGGGCTGGAGGCGCTGGACCGGCTGGCGGCGGGGGAGCCGCTGTGGCGGGTGCACGAGCCGGTGTTCGCGGTGCTGGCGCTGGAGTCCGAGCCGGTCGACCCGCGTCTGTAGCGTCGACCCACGTGGCCCGTGGCACCGACCTGCGCGGCCCGTGGCGTCGACCTGCGCGGTCCGTGGCGTCGACCCGCGCCCGTTGGCGGCGGCATAGAGGCAGAGGCCGCCGGTGGAGGGGGAGTCCCGTCCGGGGCTCCCCCTCACTCGACTCACGTCTGTATAGAAATTCCAAGTATCGTATACACTTGCCAGCCTTCCCCCCTCGCCCCGTCACCCCAGGAGCCCGGTATGGCCTTCAACCTCCGGAACAGGCACTTCCTCAAGGAGCTCGACTTCACGCCCCAGGAGTTCCGCTTCCTGGTGGACCTCGCCGCCGGGCTCAAGGCGGCGAAGTACGCGGGCACCGAGCAGCCCCGGCTGCGTGGCAAGAACATCGCGCTGATCTTCGAGAAGACCTCCACCCGCACCCGCTGCGCCTTCGAGGTCGCCGCCCACGACCAGGGGGCCACCACGACCTACCTGGACCCGTCGGCCTCGCAGATCGGACACAAGGAGTCCATCAAGGACACCGCCCGGGTGCTCGGCCGGATGTTCGACGGCATCGAGTACCGCGGCCACGGCCAGGAGGTCGTCGAGGAGCTCGCGACGCACGCGGGTGTCCCGGTCTGGAACGGCCTCACCGACGAGTGGCACCCCACCCAGATGCTGGCCGACGTCCTCACCGTCACCGAGCACACCGTCAAGCCGCTGACCGACGTCGCGCTCGCCTACCTCGGCGACGCCCGGTCCAACATGGGCAACTCGCTGCTGGTGACCGGCGCGCTGCTCGGCATGGACGTCCGCATCGTCGCCCCCCGCGCGCTCTGGCCGACCGAGGACGTGCAGAAGTCGGCGCGGGCCCTGGCCGAGTCGACCGGTGCCCGGATCACCCTGACCGAGGACGTCGCCGGGGGCGTGGCCGGCGCGGACTTCCTCTACACCGACGTCTGGGTCTCGATGGGCGAGCCCAAGGAGGTCTGGGCCGAGCGGATCGAGATGCTCAAGCCGTACCAGGTCTCCATGGAGACCGTCCGGGCCACCGGCAACCCGGCCGTGAAGTTCCTGCACTGCCTGCCCGCGTTCCACGACCTCGGCACGGTGGTCGGGCGGCAGATGTACGAGGCGACCGGTATGACCGAGCTGGAGTGCACCGACGAGTTGTTCGAGTCGCCGCACTCCATCGTCTTCGACCAGGCCGAGAACCGCCTGCACACCATCAAGGCGGTCCTAGTCGCGACCCTCGGCTCCTGACGGGACCGCCGACGATCCGGAGATCCGACGATCCGGAGAACCAAAGGACCGGAGGGCTCACGCGGTCCCGGTCCCCGGAGGACACGCAGGACCCCGGGTCCCCGGAGGCCCCAGGGGCTCAGCGCTCCAGCTTGACGCAGGCCACCCGGTCGCCCGCCCCGTGCGGTCCGGCCGGGGTGCCGGCATGCAGCACCAGCGAGCGCGCCCCGCCCGGCCGCGGCTGCCAGGGCACCGCCGTGGTGGCGGTGCCGTCGCCGTGTCCGTCGGTGCGCAGCACCAGGCGCAGTTCGTTGCGCTCGTTGGCGTACGCCGGGTCGGTGGACGGCTGCACCGGGTCGACGGTGTCCTGGTAGTGCGGCCCGGAGGACGCCGGGTCGGCCCCGCAGCCGCCGGTGTGCAGGTGCGCCGGGAACTCGTGGTCGGGGGCGAGCCCGGACACCGTCAGGGTGAGCGCCGTCCGCCCGGGCACCGAGTGGTCGGTGACGACCCGGGCGTGCGAGCCGTACGGCACCAGGTCCTGCGCGTAGCTGACGGCGGCCGGTGGGACGAAGGCGGTGGCCGGGTCGAAGGCGGCCTCGACGACGGAGACCGGCGGGGCGGCGGGGGCGAGCAGGGCCAGCGGCAGCAGGGCGGCGGCGAGCGGAGCAGTCATCGGTCGGGCCTTCCACGGGCAGGGCGACGGTCACCCTGCTAACGGCGCCGGGCGGGGAAGGACACCGCCGCCGGTGACGGCGCCGACCCGGACTCAGGGGGCCGGTTCGCGCCGGATCCCGCGGATCTCGCAGCGCGGTCCGCTGGCCCGCATCAGCCGCAGGTCGGCGGTGACCAGCGGCGCCCCGTACCGCTCGGCGACGGCGACGTAGGCGGCGTCGTCCGGGGTCAGGTTGTCCTTGAGCTCCCAGATCCGTCCGAGCAGCGGCGCCACCTCGACCTTGCGGATCGCCACGGCGGCCAGTTCGCGGGTGAGTTCGGTGACCCGGTCGGCGGTCAGCTCCTTGGCCAGGTAGAGGCCGCGCAGCGACTGCATCACCTCGACCACGATGTGTTCGGGCGCCGCCCAGTCGCCGTCGGCGGCGAGTTCGGCCCGGGCCGCGGCGCCGCGCGGGCCCTCGTCGGCCAGCGCCAGCACCAGTGCGGACGCGTCCACCACGATCATCGGAGGCCCCCTCTGCCTGTCACGTCACGGGCCACCGTACCCGGAGTCGTATCCGGAGCCGGACCGGGTGGCGACGGGGCGCCGGCGGCGGCTCAGCGTCCGAGCAGGAATCCGGCGAGCACCGAGGCGGCGTTGGCGGTGGCGGAGGCGGCCCAGGGGAGCGCGGTGCGCGCCGACAGCCCGGTGAGCGGGGCGAGCAGGGCGCCCTCGGCGAGGCAGACGGCGGCCTCGCCGAGCCCGAAGGCGGTCCAGTACGCTGCGGCGGGCCCGGCGGCGTACGGCCGCAGGGCCCACCAGAGCAGTGGGTGCGTCGCCAGGTTGACGAGGACGGCGGCTCCGGCCGCCCGGGACGGCCGCACGCCGCCGGCCCGGGTGAGCGCGACGGTGTAGACGGGGACCTCGACCAGCAGGGTCAGGGCCAGGGCGAGGACGTAGGGCACGGCGGGGATCGTGCCACGGGGAGGGGACCATGGCCACCGAGCTCGCACCGGTACCGGTGCCGGCGGCCGCGCGGGTGTGGCCGGCGCCCGGTCCGGCGGCCCGGCTCGGCGCCGCGCCGTTCGCGGGTTTCGCGCTGGCGGCCGTCCTGGCGCTGGTGCTGGCGCTGCGGGCGCCGACCGGTCTGGCGGTGCTGGGTCTGGCCGGGTTCGGCCTGCTGCACAACGTGCTGGAGCTGCGCTACGTGGCCGGCCGTTTCGCCGTCGTGCTGGCCGGTCCGCTGCTGCGGCTGCTGCTGGCGCTGGTGACCGGCATCGTGCTGTGTCGTCTGCTGCCGCCCTCCAGGGCGTCCCAGGCGGCGGAGATCCTGCTCGCGTACGGCCTGCTGGCGGCGGCCTGCCGGTACGGGCTGCGCGGGCGGCCGCGGCTGCTGGCGGGGAGCGCGGTGTTGCTGGCCGGGGCGGGCGCGGCTTCGCTGGCCTTTCCCGCGTACCACTTCGTGGTGCTGGCGCACCTGCACAACGTGGTGCCGCTGCTGTTCCTGGCCGAGTGGTCGCGCCGGCTGCGGCGCGGGCGGGCGGCGTTCCTGGTGCTGCAGTCCGGCTGGGTGCTGGTGGTGCCGGCCCTGCTGCTGAGCGGTCTGCTGGACGGTCTGCTGGTGCAGCGTCCGGGCGGCTGGACGGACCGGCTGGCGGCGGCCTACACGCCGCCGGCCTGGTTGACGCCGACGGCGGGCCTGCGCTTCCTGGCGGTGTTCGCCTTCCTGCAGACGATGCACTACGTCGTCTGGGTCTGGTTCCTGCCCCGGTACGCCCCGGAGGCGGCGGAGCGCTTCGACGCCCGGGTGCCGGCGCTGCGCGGCGTGCGGGCGTGGGCGCTGGGGGCGGGGGCAGGCGCGCTGCTGGCGTTGTTGTTCGCGGTGGACTACGCCCGGGGCCGCTCGTTGTACGCGGCGCTGGCGAGTTACCACGCGTACCTGGAGTTCCCGGTGCTGCTGATGCTGGTGCTCGGCCTGGGTGCGGCCCGGGGCGGGGCCGGGGCGTCGGCGGGTGGACCGGAAGTGGACCGACGTGGAGCGGAGGTGAAGAGATGAGGACGATCCTTCTGGCGGACATCGCCCCCTCGCCGACCGGCGGTTCCGGTGGTGAGCTTGTGGTGGTGCTGCTGATGGCGGCCGGGGTGGTCGCGGGAGCGGTCTGGCTGATCAGGCTGGAGCGCAAGCGGCGCGGCCCGGACGACGAGTGAGTCACGGCATGCACTATGGTTTATCTCGACATCGAGATAACTGCCCCTTACGATATATCTCGACATCAAGATACTTGCCGAGAGGCGCGCACCGGCGATGCGGGCAAGGCGAGCCTAAGTAAGGCTGACCTTACCACCGTGTGGCGGCCGGATATCGCACGAAGCACCCAGAAGGAGTCAGTCGTGTCCGCGAACAGCTTCGACGCCCGCAGCCCGCTGCAGGTGGGCGACGAGTCGTACGAGATCTTCAAGCTCTCCGCCGTCGAGGGTTCCGAGCGGCTGCCGTACAGCCTCAAGGTGCTGCTGGAGAACCTGCTCCGCACGGAGGACGGCGCGAACATCACCGCCGACCACATCCGTGCCCTCGGCAACTGGGACGCCGACGCCCAGCCGAGCCAGGAGATCCAGTTCACGCCGGCCCGCGTGATCATGCAGGACTTCACCGGTGTGCCGTGCGTCGTCGACCTCGCCACCATGCGCGAGGCCGTCAAGGAGCTGGGCGGCGACCCGGCCAAGATCAACCCGCTGGCCCCGGCCGAGCTGGTCATCGACCACTCGGTCATCGCCGACAAGTTCGGCACCAAGGACGCGTTCACCCAGAACGTCGAGATCGAGTACGGCCGCAACAAGGAGCGCTACCAGTTCCTGCGCTGGGGCCAGACCGCGTTCGACGAGTTCAAGGTCGTCCCGCCGGGCACCGGCATCGTCCACCAGGTGAACATCGAGCACCTGGCCCGCACCGTCATGGTCCGCGGCGGCCAGGCCTACCCGGACACCTGCGTCGGCACCGACTCGCACACCACCATGGTCAACGGCCTGGGCGTGCTGGGCTGGGGCGTCGGCGGCATCGAGGCCGAGGCGGCCATGCTCGGCCAGCCGGTCTCCATGCTGATCCCGCGCGTCGTCGGCTTCAAGCTGACCGGCGAGCTCCCGGCCGGCACCACCGCCACCGACCTGGTCCTCACCATCACCGAGATGCTGCGCAAGCACGGTGTGGTCGGCAAGTTCGTCGAGTTCTACGGCGACGGCATCGGGTCCATCCCGCTGGCCAACCGCGCCACCATCGGCAACATGTCGCCGGAGTTCGGCTCGACCTGCGCGATCTTCCCGATCGACGCCGAGACCATCAACTACCTGCGCCTGACCGGCCGCGACGAGCAGCAGCTCGCCCTGGTCGAGGCGTACGCCAAGGAGCAGGGCCTCTGGCACGACCCGTCGGTCGAGCCGGTCTACTCCGAGTACCTGGAGCTGGACGTCTCCACCGTCGTCCCGTCGATCTCCGGCCCGAAGCGCCCGCAGGACCGGGTGATCCTCGCCGAGGCCGCCCAGAAGTTCGCCGAGGCGCTGCCGACCTACTCCGCCGAGGCCTCGAAGCCGACCGCCGTCACCGCCCCCGACGGCTCGACCTACGAGATCGACAACGGCGCGGTCGTGATCGCCTCGATCACCTCCTGCACCAACACCTCCAACCCCTCCGTGATGCTGGGCGCCGCCCTGCTGGCGAAGAAGGCCGTGGAGAAGGGCCTGCACGTCAAGCCCTGGGTCAAGACCACCCTGGCGCCCGGCTCCAAGGTCGTCATGGACTACTACGAGAAGGCCGGCCTGCTCCCGTACATGGAGAAGCTGGGCTTCAACCTGGTCGGCTACGGCTGCGTCACCTGCATCGGCAACTCGGGCCCGCTGCCCGAGGAGGTCTCGGCCGCCGTCAACGAGTCCGACCTCGCGGTCGTCTCGGTGCTCTCCGGCAACCGCAACTTCGAGGGCCGGATCAACCCCGACGTCAAGATGAACTACCTGGCCTCCCCGCCGCTGGTGGTCGCCTACGCCCTCGCCGGCAACATGAACATCGACATCACCAAGGACGCCCTGGGCCAGGACGCCGACGGCAACGACGTCTTCCTCGCCGACATCTGGCCGACCGAGCAGGAGGTCGCCGACACCGTCGCCGGCTCCATCGACGAGGCCATGTTCGACAAGGGCTACCAGGACGTCTTCGCCGGTGACCACCGCTGGCAGTCGCTCCCGGTCCCGACCGGCAACACCTTCGAGTGGGACGCCGAGTCCACCTACGTCCGCAAGCCCCCGTACTTCGAGGGCATGGCCAAGACCCCGAGCCCGGTGACCGACATCGCCGACGCCCGCGTCCTGGCCAAGCTGGGCGACTCGGTCACCACCGACCACATCTCCCCGGCCGGCAACATCAAGCCGGGCACCCCGGCGGCGCAGTACCTGACCGCCAACGGTGTCGAGAAGCGCGACTTCAACTCCTACGGTTCCCGTCGTGGCAACCACGAGGTGATGATCCGCGGCACCTTCGCCAACATCCGCCTGCGCAACCAGATCGCGCCGGGCACCGAGGGCGGCTACACCCGCGACTTCACCCAGGCCGACGCGCCGGTGTCGTTCATCTACGACGCCTCGCAGAACTACCAGGCCGCCGGCACCCCGCTGGTCGTCCTGGCCGGCAAGGAGTACGGCTCCGGCTCGTCCCGCGACTGGGCCGCCAAGGGCACCGCGCTGCTCGGCGTCAAGGCCGTCATCGCCGAGTCCTACGAGCGCATCCACCGCTCGAACCTGATCGGCATGGGCGTTCTGCCGCTGCAGTTCCCGGAGGGCGAGAACGCCGACTCCCTCGGCCTGACCGGCGAGGAGACCTTCTCCTTCACCGGCGTGACCGAGCTCAACGAGGGCCGCACCCCGAAGACCGTCAAGGTCAAGGCGGGCGACAAGGAGTTCGACGCGGTCGTCCGCATCGACACCCCCGGTGAGGCGGACTACTACCGCAACGGCGGCATCCTGCAGTACGTGCTGCGCTCGCTCATCGGCTGAGCCACGCCAGTCCCCGAAGGGGCCGGACCGCACCACGCGGTCCGGCCCCTTCCGCGTGCCGGGCCGGCTTCCGCGCCCCGCGCCGGCCCTCCGCACGATGGGCCGGTTTCCGCGGGCCGGGCTCGTTCCCACAGCGTGGGCCGGCTTCCGAGTGCGCGCGGGCTTTTGCATGCTGCACCGACCCGGCCCGTCCCCTTGCGCGGTGAACGGCAGATGGACTAAACCTCTGTCCCGTCTGGTCCAGACCATTTGACGCCGCTTCAGAGAACAGGTCCGGTATGCCCACTCGCGCCTCAGCCCTGCTCGCCGCCGCCACCGTCGCCGCGCTGCTCGCCGCCCCCGCCACCGCCGACGCCGCCGACGGCCGGCACGGCCCGAAGCCGAAGGGCCAGCGGGTCGGCTACTTCACCCAGTGGGGCGCCGACAGCTCCGCCAAGCGGGTCCAGGAGTCCGGCCAGGCGGCCGGGCTCACCGTCATCAACTACGCCTTCGGCAACGTCTCCGCCGACGGCACCTGCTTCGAGACCGACGCCGCCGGCCAGGGCGACGCGCGCAACGACTACCAGCGCGCCTTCTCCGCCGCCGAGTCGGTGGACGGCGTGGCCGACGCCCCGGGCCAGAAGCTGAAGGGCCACTTCAACCAGCTGCGCAAGCTCAAGGCGAAGAACCCGCAGCTGCGCACGGTCATCTCGCTGGGCGGCTGGAGCTGGTCCACGTACTTCTCGGACGCGGCCGCCACCGACGAGGCCCGCAGGAAGTTCGTCTCCTCCTGCATCGGCCTCTACCTCAAGGGCGACGTGCCGGTCCTGGCCGGCTCCCCGGAGGGCGGCGCCGGCGCGGCCGCGGGCGTCTTCGACGGCATCGACATCGACTGGGAGTACCCGGGCGGCGGCGGGGACGCGGGCAACGTGGTCCGCCCCGAGGACGGCCGCAACTTCACCCTGCTGATGGCGGAGTTCCGCCGCCAGCTCGACGCGCTGGGCGGCAGGAAGGGCAAGCACTATCTGCTGACCGCCGCCGTGGCCGCCAACGAGACCGTCGCCGACCGGCTCGAACTGCCCGAGCTGAGCGAGTCGGTGGACTGGCTCAACGTGATGACCTACGACCTGCACGGCCCCTGGGAGGGCACCGGCCCCGCCGACCACCAGGCAAACCTCTACCCCGACCCGGCCGACCCGGACCCTCGCCGGCGCAGCGCCGACACGGCGGTCACGCACTACCAGGAGCGCGGCCTGCCCTCCGAGCAGCTCGTCCTCGGCGCCCCGCTCTACGGCCACGGCTGGACCGGCGTCGCCCCCGGCAGGCGCGGCGGCCTCTTCCAGAGCGCCACCGCCGCCGCGCCCGACCACTCCTACCAGGAGATCAACGCACTGCCCGGCACGGTCCACGTGGACCGCGACCACGGCGCGTCCTGGAAGTACGACGGCACCACCTTCTACAGCTACGACACCGCCGAGGTGCTCACCCTGAAGGCGCGGTACGCGCGCCGGAACGACCTGGGCGGCGTGATGGTCTGGTCGTTGGACGGCGACGACGCCCGGGGCAGCGCGATCGCCGCCCTGGACCGCGGCCTGCGCCGCGACTGACGCCCGTACGCCCGCCACGGCCGGGCCGAGCCCCCCGGGGGTGCGGCCCGGCCGCCGCCGTAGTACCACGGAACCATGGCGACGACACCGGACCCGTGGGGGACGATCCACCGCGAGCGGCGCGCCCTGCTCGCCGACGTGGAGGGCCTCACCCCGGGGCAGTGGGCGACGCCCTCGCTCTGCGTCGGGCGGACCGTGCAGGACACCCTGGCGCACATGGCGGCGACAGCCCGGATGACCCCGGCGGGCTTCTTCCTGAAGCTGGCCCGGTCCGGCTTCCGCTTCGAGGCGATGACCGCCCGTGAGATCGCCGAGCTGACCGCCGGGATGCCCGCCGACACCCTCGACGCCTTCCGGGCGCGGCTGGACTCGGTCAGCCACCCGCCGGGCCCGGTCGACAGCTGGCTGGGCGAGACCGTGGTGCACGCCGAGGACATCCGGCGCCCGCTCGGCATCGTCCGCGCGTACCCGACGGAGGCCCTGACCCGGCTCGCGGACTTCTACCGGCGCTCCAACCTGATCGTCGGCGGCAAGCGGCGGGCGGCCGGGCTGACCCTGCGGGCCACCGACGCCGACTGGACGGCGGGCACCGGCCCCGAGGTGAGGGGTCCGATCCTCGCGCTCCTGCTGGCCGTCACCGGGCGCCGGATCGCGCACGGCGAACTGGAGGGCGAGGGGACGCCGACGCTGACCGGGCGCGGCTGACCGCCGCCGCGGTCCACGCCGAAGGGGCCCGCCGTGACGCGCACGGCGGGCCCCTTCAGCACGGCAGGAGGGCGCTCAGACCCGGTCGCAGGCCTGCGCCCGCAGCGCACGGGCCAGGTCGTCCCGGCGCTCCAGCACCAGACGGCGCAGCGCCGGCGCGGCCTGCGGGTGCCCGTCCAGCCAGGCGTCGGCCTCGGCGAGGGTCGGCTCGCCGGTCTGGGCGCTCGGGAAGAAGCCGCTGACGAAGCGGATCGCGATCTCGATGGTCCGCTCGGCCCAGATCCTCTCCAGCAGCTTGAAGTACGGCGCCGCGTAGAGGGCGGTCAGGTCGCGGTGGGCGGGCAGCGCGAAGCCCGCGATGTTGGCCTCGACCAGGGCGTTCGGCAGCTCGTCCGAGTCGACCACGGCCGACCAGGCGGCGGCCTTGGCCTCCGGGGTGGGCCGGGCGGCCAGGCAGTGGGTGTACTGCCGCTTGCCGCCGGCGGTGTTGTCGGCGGCCAGCTCGGCGGCCAGCTCCTCGTCGGAGGCCTGGCCGGCGGCGGCCAGGGCCAGCCACAGCGACCAGCGCAGCTCCTGGTCGACGTCCAGGCCGTCGATCCGGGCGCTGCCGGCCAGCAGGCCGCGGACCAGGCCGAGGTGCTCGGCGCCGCCCGCGGTCTGGGCGAGGAAGCGGGCCCAGGCCAGCTGGTGGTCGCTGCCGGGGACGGCGTCGCGCAGCTCGCGCAGGGCGCCGTCGGCGAGCAGCCGGCCGCCCTCGCCGCGCCAGGCCGGGTCGGCGTACAGGTCGACGGCGGTCTTGGCCTGCTGGTGCAGCGACTGCAGGACGCCGATGTTGCCCTCCTGGCCCGCGAAGCGCAGCACCAGGGCGACGTAGTCGCGGGCCGGCATCAGACCGTCCCGGGTGAGGTTCCAGACGGCGGACCAGGCGAGGGCGCGGGCCAGCTCGTCGTGGATGTCGCCGAGTCCGGTGCGCAGGGTCTCCAACGAGTCCCCGTCGAAGCGGATCTTGCAGTAGGTGAGGTCGTCGTCGTTGAGCAGGACGAGCGCGGGGCGGGGGAGGCCGGCCGCCCCGGTGACGACGGTGCGGGCGCCGGTGACGTCCAGCTCGATCCGCCCGGTGCGCACCAGGGCGCCGTCGGCGTCCCGGTCGTACAGGCCGACCGCGATCCGGTGCGGGCGCAGCACGCCACGGGACGGAGTCGCCGGATCGTCCGCCGTGTCCTGCAGCACGGCGAGTTCGGTGATCCGGCCCTCGGCGTCGGTGGTGACCTGCGGGGTGAGCGCGTTGACGCCGGCGGTCTGCAGCCAGGCGGCGGCCCAGGAGGTGAGGTCGCGGCCGCTGGTCTCCTCCAGGATGTCCAGCAGGTCGGTGAGTTCGGTGTTGCCGAACGCGTGGCGCTTGAAGTAGCGGCGGGCGCCCTCGAAGAAGGCCTCCGAACCGGCGTACGCCACCAACTGCTTGAGGACGGAGGCGCCCTTGGCGTAGGTGATGCCGTCGAAGTTGAGCTTGGCGTCCTCCAGGTCGCGGATGTCCGCGGTGATCGGGTGCGTGGTGGGGAACTGGTCCTGCCGGTAGGCCCACGCCTTGCGCTGGTTGGCGAAGGTGACCCAGGCGGAGGAGTAGCGGGTGCGGGCGCCGATCAGGCCGTAGGAGCCCATGAAGTCGGCGAAGGACTCCTTCAGCCACAGGTCGTCCCACCAGCGCATGGTGACCAGGTCGCCGAACCACATGTGCGCCATCTCGTGCAGGATGACGTTGGCCCGGCCCTCGTAGGCGGCGTCGGTGACCTTCGAGCGGAAGACGAACTCCTCGCGGAAGGTGACGCAGCCCGGGTTCTCCATCGCACCGATGTTGTACTCGGGGACGAACGCCTGGTCGTACTTGCCGAAGGGGTACGGGTAGTCGAACTCCTCGTGGAAGAAGTCGAGTCCGAGCTTGGTGACGCCGAGGATCTCGTCCGCGTCGAAGTGCGGGGCCAGGGACCTGCGGCACATCGCGGAGAGCGGGATCTCCAGGGTGGTGCCGTCGGCGAGCTCGCGGCTGTAGTGGTCGCGGGCGACGTGGTAGGGGCCGGCGACGACCGCGGTGAGGTAGGTGGAGATCGGCTTGGTCGGCGCGAACTCCCAGGTGCGGGCGCCGTCCTCGGCGGTGACGTCCTCGTGCGGGGCGTTGGACCACACGTCCCAGGCGGCCGGCGCGGTCACCGTGAAGGTGAACGGGGCCTTCAGGTCGGGCTGTTCGAAGGTCGCGAACACCCGGCGGGCGTCGGCCGGCTCGTAGTGGGTGTAGAGGTAGGTCTCGCCGTCCGCGGGGTCGACGAAGCGGTGCAGGCCCTCGCCGGTGCGGCTGTAGGCGCAGTCCGCCTCGACGGTCAGCACGTTCTCGGCGGCCAGGCCCTCGACGTGCACCCGGGCGCCGTCGTAGGCGACGGCCGGGTCGACGGCGCGCCCGTTGAGGGTGACCGAGCGGACGGCCGGGGCGAGCAGGTCGAGGAAGGTGGCCGCGCCGGGCTCGGAGCAGCGGAAGGTCACCGTGGTGGTGGAGCGGAAGGTGGTGGCCGCCGGGTCCGGCGCCGAGGTCACGTCCAGCCGGACGCGGTAGCCGTCCACGGCCAGGATGCTGGCCCGCTGCTGGGCTTCGTCGCGGCTGAGGTTCTTGCCCGGCACGGCGGTACTCCTTTGTCCGGCTCGCACGGTGGTGCGCGTGTGGGTGGTGCGGTCTCGGTGCCCGGTGTCGTCCGTGCACGCGGCACCATCCTGTCACGCCCCTCGCCGTCGGTACCATTGCACAGACCGACGCGTCCGGAGCGGAATCAGCGGCGTCGGACGGGTGTTGGGCCACCGGGGGAGTTAACCCCTGCCCGGATCACCTCACGAAGGACGACACGCAGTGACGACTGCCGCTGAGCGCAAGACCGCCGACTTCTGGTTCGACCCGGCCTGCCCGTGGGCGTGGATGACCTCCCGCTGGCTGGTCGAGGTCCAGCAGCTGCGCCCGGTCGACGTGCGCTGGCACGTGATGAGCCTGTCGGTGCTGAACGAGCACCGTGACCTCCCCGACAACTACCGCGAGCTCCTGAACAACGCCTGGGGCGCGGTGCGGGTGTGCATCGCCGCCGCCGAGAAGCACGGCGAGGAGGTGCTCGGCCGGCTCTACACCGAACTCGGCGTGCGCTTCCACAACCAGGGCCTGCCGCAGGACCGGGAGACCATAACCGCGGCCCTGGTGGCCGCAGGCCTGCCCGCCGAACTGGCCGACGCCGCCGGCACGGACATCCACGACGAGGCCCTGCGCGCCTCCCACCAGGAGGGCATCACCCTGGTCGGCGAGGACGTCGGCACCCCGGTGATCGCGGTCGAGGGCGTGGACGGCGAGCGGGTCGCCTTCTTCGGCCCGGTGGTCACCCCCGCCCCGAAGGGCGAGGCCGCGGCCCGCCTGTGGGACGGCACCCTGCTGGTGGCCTCCACTCCCGGCTTCTACGAGATCAAGCGCACCCGGACGGCCGGCCCGTCCTTCGAGTAGCGCCGGCGACGCGACGGGGCCCGGTACCGGATCGGTACCGGGCCCCGTCGTCGTGCGGGCGGCGGCTCAGCGGGCGGCGGCGTCCCGGCGCTGCTTGAGCAGGCCGGCGGCGCTCAGCAGCACGACCAGCACCCCGGCCGCGTACAGCTGCTGCCGGTTGCCCTCGGTGGTGGTCATCAGCGCGAGGATGCCGGCCACCCCGGCCATCGCGACCCAGGTCAGGTACGGGTAGCCCCACATCTTCACGGTGAGCAGCTCGGGCGACTCGCGCTCCAGCCGGCGGCGCATCCGCAGCTGGACCACGCAGATGAACAGCCAGACCACCAGGATCGCCACACCGGTGGTGTTCATCAGCCAGGTGAACACGGTGTCCGGCCAGAACTTGGCGGCCAGCACGGCGCCGAAGCCGAACAGGCAGGAGGCCAGCACGGCCCGGCGCGGCACCCCGCCGCTGACCTTGGCCAGCGCCTTGGGGCCCTGGCCGCGGCCGACCAGCGAGTACGCCATCCGGGAGGCGCCGTAGATGTTGGCGTTCATCGCGGACAGCAGCGCGACCAGCACCACGACCTGCATGATCGTCCCGGCGCCGGGCACCCCGAGGTGGCGCAGCACGGTGACGTACGGGCCGTCGGCGACGACCGCCGGGTCCTTCCAGGACACCAGGGTGACCACCAGGGCCATCGAGCCGATGTAGAAGATCGCGATCCGCCACACCGCGGTGCGCACGGCGTTGGCGACGTTCTTCTTGGGGTCGTCGGACTCGGCGGCGGCGATGGTGACGGTCTCCAGACCGCCGTACGCGAAGACCGAGGCGAGCAGGCCGACGATCAGTCCGTTGACGCCGGTGGGCAGGAAGCCGCCGTGGCCGGTGAGGTTGGCCGTGCCGGGGGCGCCGGGGCCGAGGACCCCGGCGATGCCGAGGCCGCCGAGGACCAGGAAGGCGATGATCGCGGCGACCTTGATCGTGGCGAACCAGAACTCGAACTCGCCGAAGTTCTTCACCGCGGTGAGGTTGCTCGCGCAGAAGAAGACCATGAACAGGGCGACCCAGACCCAGGCGGAGACGCCCGGGACCCAGCCGTTGACGATCTTCCCGGCAGCGGTGGCCTCGGCGGCGACGCCGCAGCAGAGCATCACCCAGTACATCCAGCCGGCCGTGATCCCGGCCCACGGGCCGATCTCCTTCTCGGCGTGCACCGAGAACGAGCCGGAGGCGGGGCGGGCCGCCGACATCTCGCCGAGCATCCGCATGATCAGCATGACCAGCAGGCCGGAGAGCACGAAGGCCAGGATGATCGCCGGGCCCGCGGCGGCGATGCCCGCGCCGGAGCCGACGAAGAGGCCCGCGCCGATCACGCCGCCGAGGGCGATCATCGACAGGTGGCGCTGCTTCAGCCCGTGGGTGAGCTGCTGGCCGTTCGACGCCGGGCCCGCGGCCGGGTGGGCGCCGTCGGTGGTCCCGGGCGCCGTGGGCGCGGAGGTGGGGGCCATAGGGATGGTTCCAGACTGTGCGGTATGCGGCATGAGCTGTCCAATATCCGGGGAACCGCGGGCCATGCCAAGAATGTCCGACCGGGGCTCACATGGCGGACCGGGAGGACGCACAGGGTCGCGACGCGGTGACCCTGCGTGATCTCGGGCCGGTTCCGACAACCGCCGAGGGCGGGGCTTTGTCCGAAACCGTGCAGGTCGCGCAGTGGATCACCGCGTAGGTTCACAGGTGTTCACTCATCCGGACCCCCACGGAGGATCCCCCGATGGCCACCGCCACCACCCCGATACCGCGCCGCGCCGTCCTCGCCGACCTGCTGCCCGCCGCCTCCACCCGCCTCGGCGGCCAGGTCCGCGACCTGGCGCTGGTGGCCGGCGGCGCCGCGCTGACCGGCGTGGCCGCCCAGCTCTCGGTGAACGTCCCCGGCTCGCCGGTACCGGTCACCGGTCAGACCTTCGCCGCCCTGTTGGTCGGCACCGCGCTCGGCACCCGCCGCGGCGTCGCCTCGCTCGCCCTCTACCTGCTCGCCGGCATGGCCGGCCTGCCCTGGTTCGCCGAGGGCACCTCCGGATGGGCGATGCCCTCCCTCGGCTACGTGATCGGCTTCGTCCTCGCCGCCGCCCTGACCGGCGCGCTGGCCCGCCGCGGCGCCGACCGCACCCCGGTGAACACCGCCGTCACCATGGTCTTCGGGAGCCTCGCCGTCTACGCGGTCGGCGTCCCGTACCTCGCCCTCTCGCTGCACGTGCCGCTCGCCCGCGCCGCCGAGCTCGGCCTCTACCCGTACCTGGTCGGCGACGCCCTCAAGGCCGTCCTCGCCGCCGGCGCCCTGCCGCTCGCCTGGAAGCTCCTCGGCCGGCGCTGACGCCCCCGTTGTCGGGCCCGAGCGCACGCGCATGCCACACTCATGGCATGCGCGTGTACCTGGGCTCCGACCATGCCGGATACGAACTGAAGAACCACCTCGTGGAGTGGCTCAAGGGGGCCGGCCACGAGCCGGTCGACTGCGGGCCGCACATCTACGACGCCGAGGACGACTACCCGCCGTTCTGCCTGCGCGCCGCCGAGCGCACCGCCGCCGACCCCGAGGCGCTGGGCGTCGTCATCGGCGGCTCGGGCAACGGCGAGGCGATCGCCGCCAACAAGGTCAAGGGCGTCCGGGCCGCGCTGGCCTGGAGCAAGCAGACCGCCGAGCTCGGCCGTCAGCACAACAACGCCAACGTGATCTCCATCGGCGGCCGCATGCACACGCAGGAGGAGGCCACCCGGTTCGTCGAGGTCTTCCTCGGCACCCCCTACAGCGGCGAGCCGCGGCACACCCGCCGGATCGAGATGCTGAGCGAGTACGAGACCACCGGCGAACTCCCGCCGATCCCGGCCCACCACCCCCAGGGCTGATCCCCCCACCCCCGTCCTCCCACGGCCGGCCGCACACTCCCGTGC
>NZ_JBHWCL010000059.1:43345-50944 GCF_042735125.1 Kitasatospora sp. NPDC059599
GGGCCCGCCCCCCCGCCGGCCGGGCCCGCGCCGCCGCCGTTCCCGGGGCGGCCGCGACGGCCTCCCGACCTGTGGGATCGGCCACAGGCCCCGGCGCGCGAACGGCGCCGCGCGCGGGGCACGCACGCCACCCGCTCGTTTCGTACGCCCAACCGGCGTACGCCTCCTGACGGCGCGACCGCGACCCTCCCGATCGGCCGAAACCCACTGAGCGCCTCGCGCTCCGGCGCACCCGCCCGCGTCCGAGCCGTCGACGCCGGGCCGTGCCCGTGGATAGGGTCGGTCCCCATGGCTGGCAGACCGCCGGGCGCACCGCCCCAGACGACTGCGACGAGGCCCGGCGCCACCCCGGCGTCCGAGCCCGTGACGGCCCGGTTGCGCAAGAGGCTCCGCCGGGTCCGCCGAAGGCTGCGCACGGCCGGTGTGGACTACTTCCGCGGCGGCGCCGCCGACTGGCCGGTGCTCTGCGCGCTCGCCCTGCTCGTCCCGCTGCTGATCCTGCTCAACATCTGGATCCCCGACTGGGCCCCGCCCACCTCCCTGGTCCTGCCGATCCTGGCCGGCGCGCTGCTGCTGCGCCCCGGCAGCCTGGTGGTGCTCTACGCGCTGGCCGCGCTGGGGCTGTCCGCCGAGTCCGTGATCCACACCGGCCAGCGGGTCGCCAGCGACAACCCGGAGGCGTACACCTACGGCGTGACCCCGGGCGCCGCCCTGGTGGTCGGCGCCGCCGGGGTGGGCGGCCTGCTGCTGGCCCAGTTCCGGGCCCGGGTCGGCGTGCCCTGGTGGGGCGGCTCCACCATGCTGTTCGACCTGCGCGAGCGGCTGCGGGTGCAGAGCCGGGTGCCCGCGCTCCCGGCCGGCTGGCACGCGGACATGGCGCTGCGACCGGCCGGCGGCCAGTCCTTCTCCGGGGACTTCGTGGTCGCCGCCCGGACCGGCCCGGGCCGGCGGCTGCTGGAGGTGGTCCTCGCGGACGTCTCCGGCAAGGGCATGGACGCCGGGTCCCGCGCGCTGCTGCTCTCGGGCGCCTTCGGCGGCCTGGTCGGCTCGCTGCCCGCGCACGACTTCCTGCCCGCCGCCAACGGCTACCTGCTGCGCCAGTCCTGGGAGGAGGGCTTCGCGACCGCCGTCCACCTGGTGCTCGACCTGGACACCGGCGAGTACGAGCTGCTGTCGGCCGGGCACCTGCCGGGCATGCAGCGGCTCGCGGGTGCCGGCCGCTGGGAGGTCAAGGAGGCCGAGGGTCCGCTGCTCGGCATCTACGACGGCGCCAAGTTCGAGGGCGTGCGCGGCCGGCTGAACCGGGGCGACGTCCTGATGCTGTGCACCGACGGCATGGTGGAGGCACCCGGCCGGGACCTCACGGAGGGCATGGACCGGCTGATGGGAGAGGCGGACCGGCTGGTGCCCGGCGGCGGGCCGGGTGCCGGCGCGGGCGCCGCGGCCGCGCTGATCGAGACCGTCGCCCGGGACATCAACGACGACCGCGCGGTGCTGCTGCTCTGGCGCGACTGAGCGGAACGCGGCGCGACCGGGCGGGTGTGTCCGGCACATGCCGTGGGCAGCAACTGTCAAGCCTGGCAGCTGATCTTCGGCCAAATCGGACGGCCCGTCGGCGGACCGGACCAGCGGCTTCCGTTAACCGCCCCCGACCGCTTCCCGGCCGCTCAGCACGGCCCCGCCGACGATTCGTCAGGGCCGCTCGGCTATCGTCCCGGTCGGCGGAAACTCGTCTCGCATCGCAGGATATCGGGGTCGGGCCGACGGACAGACCTTTACGCAATCGGCACGGTCGACCACACTGAGTCCGGGCGGGACTGTTCAGGATTCGGGGGATAGGGGGCGTCACGTGCGGCACGACAGACAGCGGTCGACCGTGGGCTCCCTCACCGGCGGTGTGTCGGACGGTCCGCGATTCCGCCTCGGGACCGTGGGACATGCCGGGGTCCGGCTTTCGCTGGTGTCGCCGGGTGGTGGCACCCCGCTATGAAAACGAGGAAGTGAGTCCGGGTGGCACTCTCCGTCTCCGCGCTGGTCCTGTTCGCGATCCTGAGCATCATCTTCATCCGCAACAAGCAGATGAAGATCCCGCACGCGATCGTCGCCGCCCTGTTCGGCTTCATGCTGCACGAGACCACGGTCGCGACCTCGATCAACTCCCTGCTGGCCAACCTCGCCCACAGCATCTCCAGCATCACCGGAGGCTGATCCCGGCGCAGCGCCCGCCCCGGCCGCTCACCGGGGCGAGTCGGCGGGCAGCCGTCACCGGCCGGCCCGTCTCGCCTCCCGCCAACGAGCGAACAAACCCCGGGGGCGCGCCGCCGCCGGGGTCCGGACGCGCATCGGTGCGGGTGCTGCGGCACCCGCCGGCGCGGCCTGCTCGGGCACTTCCCGTTCGGCCATCAGCAGGACGAACAGCCGTGCCCAGCACAGCCGTTCACCCCGCGGCCAGTCCAGCGCGCGCAGCGCCGCCGACGCCGCCTCGGACACCTCGCCGCCCACCCGGACCTCGGCGACGTCGTCCCCCGCCTTCCCGCCCAGGAAGAGCTTGACGCCGACCGGTCCCGACCCGGTCAACTCCGGCCGCAGCGCGGGCGCCAGCGCCGGGAGCACCCGGTTCTCGGCGAGCCAGCCCGCCAGGTGCTCGTTGCCGAAGCCGAACACCGCCGCCGGCCCCTGGACCGCGCGCCAGCCCGGGAGTTCGGGAAGGTCGGGGTGGTCGGCGTGCACCCCGCGCCCCTCCGCCAGCTCGACCAGCACCGAGGCGGTGGTGGTCGCCCACATCCGCACCGCGTTGGCGAGCTTCTCCTCCTCGGTCTTGCCCAGGCCGGCCGCGCAGTCCCACACCACCGGGGCGTCCGCCCGGCCGAGTTGCAGCACGAAGCCGAGGTCCACGTGCCCGGCGCCGTCGTTTCCGGGGTGCTCGCGCACCGCCACCGCCGTGGTGCCCGGGCCCCGCACGACCTCGCCGTCCAGGCGGAACACCTGGCCCAGTCGCGCCATCTCCCGCACCACGCAGTGCTGTATGACGGCCAGTCGCTCCTGCGGACCCACCGGGACTCCTCCACCTCGGGAGCGCGGCTCGGGCTCGCGCTCGGACTGAGCTCGCGCTCGAACCTGCGCTCGAACGCCGCCGAGGCTATCGGCCCGGAACCCAACCGGGAAACCGTTCGGACGGCGGGCCCCTCCGGTCGCGAAAATGTCCCTGATGCACCACTTTGGGCAGCGGAAACCGAAAGCCGTCCGCCCGGAGAACCCGCATGCCCCGCACCGCCCGCCCGACGAACCCGACACCCCCGACGAACCCGACACCCCCGACGGCCCGGCCCCGGCCGCTCCTGATCCACCCGGACGGCTCCGGCCTGGTCGCCGAGATCGAGGCGTACCTCGCCTCGCTGCCCGCCCCCGCCCGCATCCACGCGCCGTACACCTGCCCCCACGGCAGCACCCCGCAGCCCTGGCACGCCGGCCACCCGACCCCCAGGGCCACCCTGCTCGACCGGGCGCTGCGCCGCCCCGCCCGCCCCGTCCCGGTCACCGCCGCCGGCCACCTCCGGCTCGCCTCCCGCTACATCGGCGCCCACGGCTGGCTCCAGGGCGCGATGTGGGACGCGGCGGGCCGGGTCTGCCTGCTCGGCGCCCAGGCCGCCGTCCTGGCGTACGGCTACGGCACCCCGGCCACCGTCCGTACGGCCCGGGTCCAGCTGATGGAGGTGCTGCACGGCACCGGCCGCCCGGCGCGCTCCCCGGACGAGTTCAACGACCGCCCCACCACCCGGGAGGGTGACATCCACCTGCTCCTCGACCGGGCCGCCGCCCGGGCCGCCCGCCTGGGGCTCTGAGCCGCACCGGGCCCGGTCCGCCGTGCGGGGGCCCCGGAAGCGCAGCCGGCCCCGGTGCGCTGAGCGCGCACCGGGGCCGGGCGAAGAGCGGGCGACGAGAATCGAACTCGCGTGACTAGTTTGGAAGACTAGGGCTCTACCATTGAGCTACGCCCGCGCGACCCCCCAGCCGTCACCGGCCGGAAGTTCGGGCAACAGCGTACCTGGTCCGGCGGCCCGCGTGCACACCCCGTTTTCGCACTCCCCCCGCGCGCCCGCGCGGTCGGTGCCGTTGTCGCGCCCGCGCGGAAATAGTCGGCGAGCCGAACAGGCCTGCCGTGTACGCTTCCTCTCGGCACCACGGGGTGTGGCGCAGTTTGGTAGCGCGTCCGCTTTGGGAGCGGAAGGCCGTCGGTTCGAATCCGGCCACCCCGACAGTGCGGCAGGGTCTCGTCCACGGGGGCGGGGCCCTGTTCTGTTCGGCCGCTACGGTGCCGCCTGGCGTCCGCCTTTCGTGGTACCGGTAGGATGGGGCGCTGGCGGTAGTCCCTGTGGCGGAAACCCAGGTCAACCGCACGAGGGCGAGGAGTCAAGCTCACCGTCCACCCCACGGGAGATGCAGCTCCAACCGCCCATCGCCCGTCTCGTCCGACCCACCCGTACGGCTCAGGCCGGGCGGTCGGGCCGGGCGGAGACAACCTGACCGCAAGCCCATAGGAGACCAAACCGTGAAGAGCGCCGTCGAGACTCTGAACCCGACCCGGGTTCGACTCACCGTCGAGGTGCCCTTCGAGGAGCTCAAGCCCAGCCTCGACGCGGCGTACAAGAAGATCAACCAGCAGGTCACGGTTCCGGGCTTCCGCAAGGGCAAGATCCCGGCTCGCGTCATCGACCAGCGCTTCGGCCGTGGTGCCGTGCTGGAGGAGGCCGTCAACGACGCCCTGCCGCGCTTCTACACGCAGGCCGTCGACGAGGGCAAGATCGAGGTCCTCGGCCAGCCCGACATCACCAACATCGAGGGTGTCGAGAAGATCGCCGACGGCGGTGACCTGAAGTTCACCGCCGAGGTGGACATCCGCCCGGAGATCACCCTCCCGGAGTTCTCCTCCATCGAGGTGGCCGTCGACCCGATCGCCGTCTCCGACGAGGACATCGAGAAGTCGCTGGAGCAGCTGCGTGAGCGCTTCTCCTCGGTCAAGGACGTCGAGCGCGCCGCGGCCGCCGGTGACATCGTGGTCGTCGACCTCGTCGCCAAGGTCGACGGCGAGGTGCCGGACGACGGCACCGCCGCCGGCGTCAGCTACGAGATCGGCTCGGGCCGCCTGATCGACGGCATCGACGAGGCCGTCGTCGGCCTGTCCGCCGGCGAGGAGAAGACCTTCGAGACCGAGCTCAAGGGTGGCACCCAGGCGGGCAAGACCTCCGAGGTCACCGTCACCGTCACGGCCGTCCAGGAGAAGGAGCTGCCGGAGCTGGACGACGAGTTCGCCCAGCTGGCCAGCGAGTTCGACACCCTGGAGGAGCTGCGCGCCGACTCCCGCAAGCGCCTGGAGCGCATGAAGGAGTACGACCAGGCCACCCAGGCCCAGGAGAAGGTGCTGGACGCCCTGCTGGCGCTGGTCGAGATCGAGTACCCCGAGAAGCTCCTCGCGGACGAGATCCAGACCCGCAAGCACAACGTCGAGCACCACCAGCTGGAGCCGATGGGCCTGAACCTCGACACCTACCTGGAGACCCAGGGCAAGACCCTCGAGGAGTGGGAGGCGGAGATCGAGGAGCAGGCGAAGAAGGGCATCAAGACCCAGTTCGTCCTGGACCAGATCGTCGCCGACGAGGAGCTGGGTGTTAACCAGGAGGAGCTGACCGAGCACCTCATCCGCCGCGCCGCCGGTTCGGGCCTCACCCCCGACCAGTTCGCGCAGCAGGTCGTCCAGGGTGGCCAGGTGCCGCTGCTGGTCGGCGAGGTCGCCCGCGGCAAGGCGCTGGCCACCGTGGTCGAGGCCGCCAAGGTCGTCGACACCGAGGGCAACGAGATCAACTTCGACGACGAGGACGAGACGGGCGAGACCGTCGAGGCCGCCGCCGAGGAGAAGACCGAGGCCTGAGCCCCGGCAGCCCACTGAGGCGCACAGCGGGCCCGGACGCCGTCATGGTGTCCGGGCCCGCCGTCTTCCCTCCCGCGGGCCGCCGCGACCCTGCGCTCACAGCGAACAGTTCTGCGTGAGGGATTCTGCGGCCGGGGCCGCGCGTTAGGGTCCTTGGACAGCAACAATCACGACGTGATACCCGGAAGCTGTGCGACATCGTGACGGCCGTGGAACGGCCCTCCAAAACGACTGAGCAGGTGGCTAAGTGACGTTCCCGCAGATGCAGATGCCTGGCCCGCTGGCACCGCACGCCGCCGCTGGTGACGTGCTCGGCGGCCTTGGCGACCAGGTCTACAACCGGCTGCTCAACGAGCGGATCATCTTCCTCGGCCAGCAGGTCGACGACGACATCGCCAACAAGATCACCGCCCAGCTGCTGCTGCTGGCCGCGGACCCGGAAAAGGACATCTTCCTCTACATCAACTCCCCGGGCGGCTCGATCTCGGCCGGCATGGCGATCTACGACACCATGCAGTACATCAAGAACGACGTCGTCACCATCGCGATGGGCATGGCCGCCTCCATGGGCCAGTTCCTGCTGACCGCGGGCGCCAAGGGCAAGCGCTTCTCGCTGCCGAACGCCAACATCCTGATGCACCAGCCCTCCGCGGGCCTCGGCGGCTCCGCCACCGACATCCGCATCCAGGCCGAGCAGCTCCTCCGCACCAAGAAGCGGATGTCCGAGCTGATCGCCTTCCACAGCGGCCAGTCCTTCGAGCAGATCACCAGGGACTCCGACCGCGACCGCTGGTTCACGCCGGAGGAGGCCCTGGAGTACGGCCTGATCGACGCGATCATGCACAGCGCCGCGGACGTCCCCGGCGGCGGCGGCACGGGCGCCTGAGCCTCGGCCCGGCCCACGAGACCACAGCCCCAACGCCCCGGAGGACCAGAATCCCCATGAACATCCCCAGCCTGTCGGCCGCCCAGGCCCGCGTCGAGGACATGCGCGCCGAGGGCCGCTACATCGTCCCGCGCTTCGTCGAGCGCACCACCCAGGGCATCCGCGAGTACGACCCGTACGCCAAGCTGTTCGAGGAGCGCATCATCTTCCTCGGCTCGCAGGTCGACGACGTCTCGGCGAACGACATCATGGCGCAGCTGCTGTGCCTGGAGTCGATGGACCCGGACCGCGAGATCCAGATGTACATCAACTCGCCCGGCGGCTCGTTCACGGCCCTCACGGCCATCTACGACACCATGCAGTACGTGAAGCCGGACATCACCACGGTCTGCATGGGCCAGGCGGCCTCCGCCGCGGCCGTGCTGCTCGCCGCCGGCACCCCCGGCAAGCGGATGGCGCTGCCGAACGCCCGGATCCTGATCCACCAGCCGTACACCGAGACCGGCCGCGGCCAGGTGTCCGACCTGGAGATCCAGGCCAAGGAGATCTTCCGGATGCGCGAGCAGCTGGAGCAGATGCTCTCCAAGCACTCCAACAAGTCGGTGGAGCAGGTGCGCGAGGACATCGAGCGCGACAAGATCCTGACCGCCGAGGAGGCCGCCGAGTACGGCCTGGTCGACCAGATCATCTCCACCCGCAAGACCTCGCTGACCTCCTGAGGCCGGCTCCCTCCGGGCCCGGGAACGGGCCGGAGGGACACGTCGGGGCGGGGCGCGCACTCCTGGTG
>NZ_JBHWCL010000060.1:0-49790 GCF_042735125.1 Kitasatospora sp. NPDC059599
GGCCCGTCGGGCCCCGGTCATCCGGTGGTGCGGGTCGTCAGCAGGGACCGTTGTCGGTCCAGACGCCCCACTGGCCGCTCAGGCTCGGGTCGTCGCCCTTGGTCCACCACTTGTTGGTGTAGTAGTGGCCCTTCCAGGAGACCTTGGTGCCGCCGGCCGCGTAGGTGGTGTTCGCGTCCCAGCTCGGGGCGGCCGAGCAGGTGGCCGGCGTGGTCGGGGTGCCGGTCGGGGTGCCCGTGGGGGTGCCGGTCGGGGTGCCCGTCGGCGTCCCGGTGGGAGTGCCCGTCGGCGTCTGGGTCGGGGTGGGGGTGCCGGTCGGCGGGGCCGGGCAGCCGGCGGCGGAACCGTTGGTGGCGGTCACCATCTTGTCGAACAGGGCGGTCTTGGTGCCCAGGTCGTACATCGAGAAGGCGAAGGAGCCGCCGAGCCCGTTGCAGTGCGCGTAGTCGAGCTTGGCCTGGATCGACCTGGCGTCCTCACCGCTCCAGAAGGTGTTGCCGTCGTAGAAGTACGTGGCCTTGGCGTCGTCGTCCCAGAAGGTCTTGGACGGGTTGTCGACGAAGCCCGCGAGCTCCTTGTACATCTGGATGCCGGGGACGTTGCCGGACATCGCCGCACCGGCCGCCGGGGCGGCGGCGGGCTGGAAGAGGCCGTTCCTGCCGTTGTTCTGGACGCCGGTCCAGCCGCGGTAGTAGAACGGCACACCCATGTTGATCTTGTTGGCCGGGAAGCCGCCCGGGATGCCGTACTGCGCGTCGCCGGCCGTCCACGCCTTGATGGCGTTGTCGATCGAGTACTTGCCGTTGCCCGGCTTGGCCGGGGTCGACGGGTCGTTCGGGCCGGAGTACAGCGGCGCCTGGTGGTTGGTCGGCCCCTGCGGGTCCCAACCGCCGTGCATGTCGTAGGTCATGACGTCGAGGAAGGTCAGGTACTGACCGATCTTGTCGGTCTCGACGTTCATGATCTTGTCCTGGCCCGCGCCGACCGCCGCCGACAGGGCGTAGGTCTTGCCGTCGGCCTTGCCCTGCGCGTCCAGCTGGGTGCGGAACTCCTTCAGCAGCGCCGTGAAGTTCTGCTTGTCGGCCGGGCTGGAGAGGTTGCCGGCGTGGCCGCCGCCGCCCGGGTACTCCCAGTCGATGTCGACGCCGTCGAAGACCCCGGCCGCCGAGCCCGGGCCGCCGTAGCCGGCGTCGCTCGGGAGGTTGCCCTTGATGAACATGTCGAGGCAGGACGACACCAGGTGCTTGCGCGAGGCGTCCGTGGCGGCGGCCGCCGAGAAGTACTTGGAGTAGGTCCAACCGCCCAGCGAGATCAGGACCTTGAGGTTCGGGTTCTTCGCCTTCAGCTTCTTCAGCTGGTTGAAGTTGCCCGCGATCGGCTGGTTCCAGACGTCGCCGACGCCGTCGACCGAGATGTCCGCGCCGAAGCTCTTCTGGTAGTCGGCGAAGGCGTCGCCCGCACCGTCACCCGCGTTGGGGTTGTTGTCGTTGGTGTCGGCGGCCTTGGTGGCCTCGAAACACCCGAGGTCGCTCGGGTGGATGTTGGCGAAGTCGTAGATCAGGTAGTCCAGCTTCCCGGCCGCGCCGGTGTCCTGGATCGTCTTGGGGTAGTACCCGTTCGCGTAGATCGACCACTGGTCGAAGTACGCGACCTTGATGCCGCCGCTGGTGGCGGGCGCGCCGGTGCTGTTGGTGGTCGCGGCGTTGGCCGCGGCGCCGCCGGACAGCGCGAGGCCCGCGCCGAGCAGCAGGGAGGCGGTGGTGCCGGCCGCGACGGCGGCCAGGCTCTTCGGACGGCGTCGGCGGCCGCCCTGCGGAGCCGGGGCCCCGGCCCTTTCGATGCGTGAGCGCAGCATGGGTGCGTGACTCCTGGTTGTGGGGGGGTTCCCGCCGGACCCGGGGGCGCGCGTCCGGGGTGGGGCCGGACGACCGGGACATGACAGGAAAGGGTGGGGAATCGAGCGGTTCAGGCCATGACGGACACCGGGATGCGCCGAACCGGCGCCGACGGCACGAGGCCGTCGACGCCGGTTCAGGGGCTCCCTGCACCTGGGCAATAAAAATGGACTAGACCAACTCGCCCGTCAAGGGGTCCCGTTGGGCCTTGAGACCCGCTTAAGGTTCCACCCCCGCACCGAGCTGCGCCGTCAGTACCGGATCGCGTTGGCGACCTCGGCCTTGACCGTGCCGGAGAGCTCCCGGTTGCTGCGCGCGGCGGCCTGCACGCTCTGTCCCGCCGCCAGGTCCGGGACGGTCACCGCCGTGGCGTCGACCACCTTGCCGGACTCGTCGGTGAAGTTCACCTGGATCACGTACCGGTAGGTCTGCTGGCCGTGGTTGGTGACGGTCAGCTGCACCTGCTCCTTGTTGTCGGTGCCGGTGGTCACCGCGCCGACGGTCACGTCGCCCTTGGCGTCCAGTCCGCCCTTGATCCCCGCGACGGCCGAGGACGCCGACGACACCGCCTCCGAGGCCCGTGCCTCCGCCGAGGCCAGTGCCGAACCCGCGCCGCCGGCCACCGAGGCCAGCGCCGAACCCGCCCCACCGGCCGCCGAGGCCAGCGCCGAGGCGGCGGAGGCAGCCGCGCTCGCGCCCTTCGCCACCGCGGACGCCGCCTGGGAGGCCACGCTGCTCGCGCTCTGGCCGGAGGAGCAGCCCGCCAGCGCACCGATCCCGACCAGCGCCGCGGTCAACACCCCGGCCACCGCGTGGCGTCGGCGGCGCAGCGGTGACGCGTCCAGGTCCTGCGCGGTGACTCTCGGACCGGGGGGAGTCCCCCGGGTGAGCGGCTGGCGGTCCATGCGGTCCCTCGTTTCCGGTCGGCCGGTTCCGGTCGGCGCCGGGCTGTCCGGCACGCCTCCCGCCCACCCTCCGAGGGCCCGGGGACAGCCGCCAGCAGGGCTGCTGCCTCCGGGTGACCGCGTCCGCCCGACCGCTCCCCGCGCCCGGACCGGGTCAGGACAGCCCGGAACCCTCCTGCTCGTCCGCCTCCACGGCGGCCCGCTCCTCGCGCAGCCGCACCACGTGCCGGCGCCGCGCGACCACCGCGTACGCCCCGGCCGCGCTCGCCACGAAGGACAGCGCACCGATCCAGGAGCGGTCGAAGGCGTGGCCGGTCAGGTGGTCCATCGAGTACCGTCCGGCACCGGCCAGACCGATCGCCAGGCCGGTGGCCCCGAGGAAGGCCGGGTACTCGTAGCCGCCGCCCATCGCGAAGAAGCCGGCCGGGGCGTGCACCGCCACGGCCGTCGCCATCGTCCCGGCCACCACCGCGCCGGCCGCCGGCGTGGCCAGCCCCACCACCAGCAGCGCGCCGCCGCCCGCCTCGCCGAGGCCGGCCGCCATCGCGCTCTCCCGGGCCGGGTGGAAGCCCATGTGGTCCATGGCCTGGGTGGTGCCCTCCAGGCCGCCGCCACCGAACCAGCCGAACAGCTTCTGGGTGCCGTGCGCGATCAGCACCCCGCCGACCGCGCTGCGCAGGGCCAGCAGGCCCAGGTCCTTACGGTTCAGGCACATGTCGCTTCCTCGTTTCCGCGGCGGAGCGGTCCCTGCCGTTGGTCGTGCCGGTGGGGCCGCCCGGGTGGCAGTCCTGCCTCCATAGCAACCGAGACCGTCCACGCGTTCGAGTCCGGTGCCGCCATCCGGGCGAATTCACCGTCGACCGGGAATGAAACGCCGATGGAAGCGGAGGCCCGGACCGGGGAGGCCCACGCCACTCCCGACCGCGGGGCGTGGCGGCCCGGCCGCCCGGGGCGCCGCGGTCATGCTGGGCGCATGTTCGTCTTCAACCTGAGCAGCGCGTTCATCACCTTCTTCGCCGTGGTCGGACCGCCGAAGACCCTGCTGTCCTTCGCCCGGCTGGCCACCACCCGCAGCACCCGGGACCTGCGGCGGCTGGCGGCGTGGAGCACGGTCATCTCGGCGGTGATCGGCCTGGTGCTCGGGTTCACGGCGGACGAGGTCAGCACCCTCTTCCACATCAGCGACCAGTCGCTGCAGCTCGCGGGCGGGCTGATCTTCTTCGTCTACGCCGTCGCGCTGGTCTTCGGCGTCCACCTCGGCGGCGACAGCGAGCGCGACGACCACCTGTCGAACCCGCTGGTGGACGGCATCCGAGAGCTGCTGCTGCCGTACATCGCCAGCCCGCTCGCGGTGACCGCGGTCCTGGTCGCCTCCCTCAACCAGGACAACTGGGCCTGGAAGTCCGCGGTCGCCGGGGCGTACGTGGCCGTCACGGTGATCAACTACCTCTGCGTGGCCCTGCTGGCGCCGCTGCTGCAGCGCTCCCACCGGACCTCCCTGGAGGTGCTGTCCCGGCTGCTCGGGCTGCTGCTGGCGGCGGTCGGCGTGGAACTGTTCCTGGAGGGCCTGTCCGGGCTCGGGGTGCACCTGCCCGAGGCGCACTGAGCCCGGCCCCGCCACCGGACGCGTCGAGGCCGGACCGCGCCCGAACCGCGTCAGGCCCGCGCCAGGCCCGCGTCAGGCCCGCGTCAGGCCCGCGTCAGGCCCGCGTCAGCGTCGCCAGTACCTCGGCGATCCGCCGGCGCACCAGCGGATCAGCGACCAGCCCGTCCGGGCCGACCGCCCCGCGCTCCAGCGGGATCCGGACGCAGGCCTCGTCCACCACGGCCGCGCCGGTGTAGCCGAGGACGGTGCGCAGGGTGGCCTCGGCGCCCCCGCCGCGGCCCGGCCCGGCGGCGTTGATCCAGGCGGTGGGCTTGTCCGAGACCTCCACCCCGCCGACCGTCCAGTCCAGCAGGTTCTTGAACGAGCCCGGCAGCGTCCCGGCGTACTCGGGCGTGCAGACCAGCAGCGCGTCGGCCGCCCCGATCGCCGCCCGCAGCGCGGCCACCGGCTCCGGCAGCGGGTCGGTGTCGTGGTCCGGGTTGAAGTGCGGGAGGCCGGCCAGCCCGGTGTAGTACGTGCTCCGCAGGCCCGGGGTGGCGGCGGCCACCGCGGCGGCGGTGCGCAGCACGGTCTCGTTGGTGGAGCCGGCCCGCAGGCTCCCCGGCAGCAGCAGGATGTGGCGCTCGTTCGACATGCGCCGGAACCTACTCCTTGACGTCCGCGTCAAGGCCAGCGGCCGGCGGCCGGGGTCGTCGCCGGCGCCGAGACCTGCGTGCCCGGTCAGCGTGCCCGGTCAGTGTGCCCGGTCAGCGCGGCGCCAGCGGCCGCCACGGCACCGGGCTGGAGAGGATCATCGAGCTGGACGGCTGGCCGTAGGCGCCGAGCCGATCGCACAGCGCCTCGAACTCGGCCATCGTCGGTACCGCGACCAGCAGCACGCAGCAGGCCCCGCCGGTGACCCGGTGCAGCTGCAGCACCTCCGGCCAGGTCGCCACGTCGGGGTCGCGGAGCAGGCAGCGCGGGCCGTAGCACTGGATCTGCACCAGCGCCGTGATCGGCAGTCCGGCCCGGGTCGGGTCCACGTGCGCGTGGTAGCCGCTGATGACGCCCTCGGCCTCCAGCCGGCGGACCCGTTCGGCGACCGCGGGTGCGGACAGGCTCACCCGGCGGGAGAGTTCGTTGTACGAGAGCCGGGCGTCGGCCTGCAGCTCGGCCAGCAGGCGGCGGTCGACGGCGTCCATGGCGGCTCCCCGGGTGGTCGGGATCAAGTGATTTTCATTCGTAAAGCGAATGGGCCGAACGCCTCGCGATCGACAGCTCCGATGGCGGTTGCGGTGTCCGTCGACCATTCAAGCGGGGGCCACCGTCGCCGCACAATGGGCACCCGGTGGAACCGGGCAGTCCGTCTGGTTCACCGGACCGGGCGAAACGGCCCGGACGGATCAGGAGGGATCGGGATGGGGCACGACACGGTGGAGACACCCAACCTGTCGTTCGGTCGGGGCGGGGCGCCGGTTCGGAGCACCCCGTACGCCCGGTACGCGCGACTGGACGAGCTGCACAGCCTGCAGCACCCGCTCGGCAAGGAGCCCGCCGAGCTGTCGTTCATCGTCACCACCCAGGTGATGGAGCTGCTCTTCGACCTGGTGCGGCACGAGTGGGACATCGCCCGGCGGGCACTGCGCGAGGACGACCTGCCCGCCGCGCTCGCCGCGCTGCGCCGGGGCACGCACGCCCAGGACGTGCTGGTGGAGTCCTGGGGCCTGCTGGCCACCATGACGCCGCAGGAGTTCAACTCCTTCCGCTCGCTGTTCGGCGAGGCCTCCGGCTTCCAGTCCGCGGCCTTCCTGCACCTGGAGTTCCTGATCGGCAACAAGAACGCCGCGCTGCTGAAGATGTACGACGGCATGCCGGGCACCCAGGACGGGCTGGTGGAGGCGCTGCGCTCCCCGAGCCTCTACGACGAGGCGTTGGCGCTGCTGGCCAGGCGCGGCCTGGAACTGGACGCGCAGCCCTCCGAGCAGCGCTACCGCCCGTCCGAGGAGGTCGCCTCCGCCTGGCGCCGGGTGTACTCCGAGCCGGAGTTCGCCGCGCTGCAGCCGCTCGGCGAGGCCCTGCTGGACGTCGCCGAGCGGGTCACCCGCTGGCGCCAGCGGCACCTCTCGGCGGTCAAGCGGACCATGGGCGGCAAGCCCGGCTCGGGCGGCTCCAGCGGGCTGACCTGGCTGCGCAAGTCGGCCGAGCAGGACGTGTTCCCCGAGCTGTGGACGATCCGGGACGAGCTGTGAGCAGAGGCGACGAAGGAGAGATGGGCATGACCACGCGCGAGGAGTGCGCGGCGCTGGACGCCGTCGACCCGCTGGCGGCGTTCCGCAAGGAGTTCGCCCTGCCGGACGGGGTGATCTACCTGGACGGCAACTCGCTGGGCGCGCTGCCGGTGCGCACGCCCGAGCGGGTGCGCCGGGTGGTCGAGGAGGAGTGGGGCCGGGAGCTGATCCGCAGCTGGAACGACGCCGGCTGGTTCGAGCAGCCGTACCGGCTGGGGCGGCGGATCGCGCCGCTGATCGGGGCCGATCCGGCGGAGGTGGTCGTCTGCGACACCACCTCGGTGAACCTGTTCAAGGTGCTCTCGGCCGCGCTGCGGCTGCGCCCGGGGCGGCGCACGGTGCTCGGCGACGCCGAGGCCTTCCCGACCGACCTGTACATCGCCGAGGGCGTGACCGGCCTGGTCGAGGGCGCCCGCAGCGCGCTGGTCCGGCCCGAGGAGCTGGACCTGCACCTGGACGGCGACGTCGCCGCGGTCGTCCTCTCGCACGTGGACTACCGCACCGGCGAGCTGCTGGACATGCCCGGGATCACCGCCCGGGTGCAGGCCGCGGGCGCGCTGATGATCTGGGACGTGTGCCACGCGGTGGGCGCACTGCCGGTCGAACTCGGCGCCGCCGGCGCTGACTTCGCGGTCGGCTGCACCTACAAGTACCTGAACGGCGGCCCCGGTTCACCGGCCTTCCTGTACGTGGCCGAGCGCCACCTGGCGGCCGGTCCGCTGCAGCCGCTGAGCGGCTGGTTCGGGCACGCCCGCCCGTTCGCCTTCGAGCCCGGGTACGACCCCAAGCAGGGCATCGGCCGCTTCCTGACCAGTTCCCCCTCACTGCTCGGCCAGGCCGCCCTCGAAGCCTCGCTGGACGTCTGGGAGCGGGCCGACCTCGCCGCGGTGCGGGCGAAGAGCCTGGCGCTGACCGATCTGTTCATCTCGCTGACCGAGGGCCTGGACGGGATCGAGGTGGTGACCCCGCGCGAGCACGCCCGGCGCGGCAGCCAGGTCGCCCTGCGGCACGCGGACGGCTACCCGGTGGTGCAGGCGCTGATCGAGCGCGGGGTGATCGGCGACTTCCGCGCGCCGGACCTGATGCGCTTCGGCTTCACCCCGCTGTACCTGTCGTACACCGAGGTCTGGGACGCCGCCCGGCAGCTGGCCGAGGTGCTGGAGAGCGGCGAGTGGCGGGCGGAGCGCTTCTCCCGCCGGGGCGAGGTGACCTGAGCCCGGAGGCGGTCCTGACGGTGAGGCGGGACGGGTGGGCGGCCCGCTCCGACGACGCCTCCTGCGTCACGGGCGCCGAGCCGGCGGTGGACGGCGGCCGGACCACCGGCCCGACCGTCACGTCCGTGCCGAGCCGGTGAGGTCCGGGGCCGGCCGGGCGCCGTGACGCAGGTCATGCCCACACCGAGTTCGATCACCGTCGACCCAGGGAAAACCGACGATTGACGGATCGTCAGACCACTGGGAGGTCGCGTGAACCTCGAACTCGGCCCGCTCGAGCCGGAACCGGTCCCCCTGCTCCTCGGCCTGGCGCTGTTCTTCCTGGTCCTCCGGATACTCGGCCGACACCTGCTCCCCCGCGCCGAACGGGTGCAGGCCGAGCGCTGGGAGGCCACCGAGGGCCGGATGGAACGCGCGGAGGCCCTGTACGCCGAGGCCGACGCCGTCCGGGACGCCCACGTGCGGGAACTGGCGGAGGCCCGGCACGAGGCCGCCCGGATCCGGGCGGACTACGCCGAACGCGGCGCGGCGGCGATCGCCGCGGCCCGCGCGGAGGGCCTGCGCACCAGGGACGCGCTGCTCGTCGCCGGCCGGGCACGGATCGCCGCCGACCGGGCCGCGGCGGCCGACGTGCTCCGCCGGGACGTCGGCGAGCTGGCCGTCACCCTGGCCGGGCGGGTGATCGGCGAGCCGGTACACGCCGTCGCCGCCCGGCGCCGCACGGTGGAGCGCTTCTTCGAGGCGGACTAGCCCACGCAGTCCGCCGGTTCCGCACGGTCGGCCGGGTCGGCACGGTCGGTCAGCTCGGCCACCAGGTCCCGGTAGGTGCGGAACGCCGGCTTGCGCGAGTAGTCGTCGCGCACCAGGCCGAAGTGGTGGAACAGCCCCGCGCCCGCACTGTCGGCGTCCCGCAGGGCGAAGAACGTGTAGCCGGTGACGTTCAGTTCGGCCGCCAGCCCGGCGACCGCCCGGACCACCTCGTCGACCACCTCGGCCTGCCGCGCCTCGCTGCGCCCGGGGCCGGTGGGCCACCCGTTCTCGCAGATCCGGACCGGGACGGCGGGCCCGATGCCGGCCCGGGGCAGCGAGCCCTGCCGGAATCCGGCGACCACCGCCCGGACCGCGTCGGTGAGTCCGCCGGGCGGGACGGGGCGGAAGACGTCCGGGAAGAAGTCCAGGCCGACGTAGTCCAGGGCGCGGTGGAAGCGCTCGTCGACGAGTTCGCCGAGCCCGGACCAGAAGGTGTCCGCGGGGTCGAAGGACGGCACCGCGTTGAAGCCGACGGCCAGCCGGTCGTGACCGCACGCCAACGCCTCCTCCTTGGCCGCGACCACGCCCTCCACCAGCGCCCGGCGGACGTTCGGGATGCTGCCGTCCACGGGCGGCAGGTCCAGGTTGGGCTCCTCGCAGATCTGGAGCAGGGCGAGGCGGTGCCCCTCGGTCCGGACCGTGCTGCGGACGAAGTCCAGCCAGCCCGCCGTCTCCCCGCTGCGGTCGCGGTACTGCAGCACCAGGTCGAGCTTGCGGCCTTCGACCGCGTACCGCTCGGGCCGCTCGGGGGCGTGCGCCGAGTCCCCGTACGACCGGTAGGCGCGGACCAGGAACTCGCCCGCCCCGCCCTGGAGTTCGCGCAGGGCCTCGGTGATCGACGCTGGGTCGTCGGGGCTGACGGGAGCGAGCACACCGGTGTCGTCGCCGAGCAGTCCGCCGGGGTAGATGCCGAAGGTGAAGGTCATGCCACCACCGTAGCGGATATTTTTGGTGTCACTTCAAATTTGATGCGACTCCATGGTTCCGGCGTAGGATTCCGCCATGGGACTTCGCGAACTCAAGAAGCAGCAGACCCGGGAACTCCTGGCCGACACCGCCATGGGTCTGTTCGCCGAGCGCGGGTTCGACCGGGTCACGGTCGTCGAGGTGGCCCGGGCCGCCGGGGTCTCGCCGAACACCGTCTTCAACTACTTCCCGACCAAGGAGGACCTGTTCTTCGACCGGCAGGACGCGGTGGTCGCCCACCTGGCCGACGTGGTCCGCCGCCGCCCGGCCGGCAGCTCCGCCGCGGCAGCCGTCCGGGCCGACCTGCTGGCCGCCGTCGCCGACGGGGAGCCGACCATCGGGCTGAACCCGCGGATGGCCGCGTTCTGGCGGATCGTCGCCGACAGCCCGGCACTGCGGGCCCGGCTGCTGGAACTCGGCGAGCGGGCCGAGGCCGCACTGGCGGCCGCCCTCGCCGAGGAGTCGGGGGCCGCCGAGGACGACCCGCTCCCCCACGTGGTGGCCGGGGCCATCGCCGGGGCCCACCGGGCCGTGCTCGGCGGGATCCGACGGGCCGTGGTGGCCGGCGAACCGGTCGAGGCGGTCCGGGCCAGGGTCGGGCCCGCGGTGGAACAGGCCTTCGACCTGCTGGCCGCAGGGCTCTCGGACTACCCGGCAGGGCGGCAGGCGTAGGAGCGGCACCCGGGACCGGCACAGGCCGCCCGGTCGGCTCGGCTCGGGCGGCCCGCGGCGTGGACCGGCTGCTCAGGCTCTCGGGCGTCAGGCCCTCCGCCGTTCGGGCCCGCTGCGGTCCGGCGGCCCCGTACCGGCAGCCCCGGACCGGCCGTCAGCTGTGGTGGCCGCGGCGGCCGGGCGAGGTTCCGCGCGACGTTGAGGACCTGCTTCGCGCTGGTGCCGCCGCCGGTGAGGGTCGCCTCGCCGGCGGAGTGGTCGACGGTGCCGGTCGCGGTGGCCTGGTCACACCTGGCGGACCATCGGATCGGATCCGGAGTTCCCGCGAACGGCTCGGCGACGCCCCGGTGCGCCCGGGCGCCGGCGCGGTGACGCTCCCCCCGCCGACGGCTTCCGGCGTGGAGCTAGGTTGGAGTCATGACCACCGAGGCCCAGGACCAGAGCGCCCCGCTCGTCGCCGTCGCGTCCGCCGACGCCGTGCTGCGGCACCCCGAGGCGGGCGAGCACCTGCTGACCGACCTCGAACGGGAGCGCGCCGCGCGCTTCCGGCACGAGTCCGGGCGGACCGACTTCATCGCCGGCCACCTGCTGGTCCGGCTCTGCGCCGCCCGGCTGCTCGGTGTCCCGGCGGCCGGCCTGGTGCTCGCCCAGCAGTGCCCGGACTGCGGGCTCGCCGACCACGGCAAGCCGTACCTGCCGGACCACCCCGGGGTGCACGTGAGCCTGTCGCACACCCGGGGCGTGGTCGCCGCGGGCGCCGGCCACCAGCCGGTCGGCGTGGACGTCGAACTGTCCGCCCGGGGCGGGTCGCTGCGCGCGGTCGCCCGCCGGGTGCTGGCCCCGGCCGAACTCGCCTTGGTCGAGGCGGACCCGGAACCGGACCGGGCGTTCCTGCGGCTCTGGGTGCGCAAGGAGTCGCTGATCAAGATCGGGCGGGCCACCCTGGACACCCTCGGCCGGATCGACCTCTCCGCCCTGCCGCTGGCCGTGCCGCCGGGCACCCCGCTGCGCGGCCGCCACGAGGACCTGCACCTGATCGACTGGACCGACCCGGAGCACGGCGCCGCCGTCGCGGCGGTCAGCACCGCCGCGCCGCGGATCGTGGAGCTGACGGCCGCGGGCTGAGCCCCGGAGGCACCCGCGCCCGGAGCCCCGGGGATAAGCGGTGTTAGCGTGCCTGGTCGTGGGCCCGCCGATCGCGCGCCCGCTCCCCAGCTGCCCACCGGATCCAAAGGGTGCCCCGCCATGGCCAAGTTCCTGCTGAGCCTGCACGTCCTCGTGTCGGTCCTGTTCATAGGCCCGGTCGCGGTGGCCGTCAGCATGTTCCCGCGCCGGGCGAAGGCCGCGCTGGCCGACGGACCGGACCAGGCCTCCGACGCGGGCGTGCTGCGCGTCCTGCACCGGATCACCCAGGTCTACGCGCTGCTCGGAGTGGCGGTACCGGTGCTGGGCATCGGCCTGGCCCAGGTGATGGACGTGATGGGACAGTCCTGGGTGATCGTCTCCATGGTGCTGACCGCGATCGCCGCGCTCTCGCTCCTGCTCTTCGTCCTGCCCGGCCAGCAGGCCGCCGTGGACGCGCTCGCCCTCGACCCGGCGGACGAGCAGCGCACCAAGGCCGTCAACGGCCTGCGCCTGCTGCCGATGACGGCCGGGGTGTTCAACCTGCTGTGGGCCGTGGTCGTGGTCCTCATGGTCATCCGGCCGGGTTCCAGCACCGGCGTCTGATCCCCCGCCCGCCCGGGTCCCCGGCCCCCCGCGTCCCCTTCGTCCGCGTTCGTCACCTCCCGCGGACCGGGCTCGTTCGAGTACCGTCCTGGGCCATGACGATCATGGCGGGCATGGGCAGCCCGACGGGAACCGGCGTCGGCCCGCTGCTGCGCGGCTGGCGGGAACGACGGCAGCTCAGCCAGCTCCAACTGGCCCTGCGGGCGGACTCCTCGGCCCGCCACCTCAGCTTCGTCGAGAACGGCCGCTCCCGCCCGAGCCGCGAGCTGGTGCTACGGCTGGCCGAACAGCTGGACGTCCCGGTGCGCGAGCGCAACACCCTGCTGCTCGCCGCCGGTTACGCCCCGCAGTACCCCGAGACGCCGCTGGACGACCCCACGATGGACGCGCTGCGCGGCGGCGTGGAGCGGCTGCTGGCCGCCCACGACCCGTACCCAGCGCTCGTCCTCGACGGCGGCTTCCGGGTGCTGGCGGCCAACCGCTCGCTCGGTCTGCTCCTCGACGGGGTCGCCCCGCGCCTGCTGCAGCCGCCGCTCAACGCCGTCCGGATCACCCTCCACCCGGACGGGCTGGCGCCGCGCATCGTCAACCTGCGGCAGTGGCGGCGGCACCTGCTGGAGCGGATGGAGCGCCGCATGGAGCTGGTCCCCGCCGAGCCGCTGCGGCGGCTGTACGAGGAGGTCCGCAGCTACCCCGAGCCGGCCGACGGCCCTGCGGGCGGCTCTGCGGGCGGCCCGGCGGGCAGCGCCACGGACGGTCACGCGGACGGCCCGGCGAACGGCCCCGCCGAGGACGGCTTCCCGTTCGCGCTGCCGATGCGCATCCGCCACCGGGGGCAGGTGCTCTCCTTCCTCTCGACCGTCACGACCTTCAACACGCCACTGGACGTGACCGTCTCCGAACTGGCCATGGAGACCTTCCTGCCGGCCGACGCGGAGACCGCGCGGTTCCTGCAGACCACGGTCGGGCCGGAGCCTCAGCCGTAGCGGACGTCGCGGCGCAGCGCGGTGACCTGCAGGACGGCGAACAGGCCCACCGCCGCGGCCTGCAGCGGGATCCAGGCGAACCCGGCGGTGGTCGGCTCGAACCACGCCTCGATCGCGACAAGGCTGAGCACCACCCAGGCGAGGTTGACGCCGATCACCGCCCGCACCCCCGACCGCGGCGGCTGCCGGCGGGCGCCCAGCACACCCACCGCGACCGCGTAGCAGGTGAGCAGGAGCCCGAGCTCGAACAGCGTGGCGCGGCCGATGCCGAGCAGGTCGCCGAGCGGGCCGGCGAAGGCCAGGTAGGCCAGGCCGTTGGCGCCGGTGACCAGGGCGTCCAGGGTGAGGGCGCCGCGCACCGTCCACGGCGCGAGGGCGGGGCCCGGCCGGGCGGGGGTGCGGGGGTTCGCGTGGGCGGACACGGCGGATCGCCTCCTGTCGGGGGTGGGAGCCCGGGGCCGTCGCGGCCGCACCGGGTCGACCCCACCCTGCCCGGCCCGCCGCCGGGCGTCGATTACCCCGCAGGTAACGGCCGCTCCCGTGCCCCGCGGGCAGCGGCCGCTACGGCCGCCGGGGCGGCTGCCGGAGCAGGACGCCCGCCCGCTTCACCGCGCGGGCGGTGATCGTGGTCTCGACGCGGGCGGCGCCGAGGGGGCCGAGGGTGTCGGTGAGGAAGCGGTACAGCTCGCCGTGGTCCGCGCAGAACAGCGTGGCCAGCAGGTTGGTCGGGCCGCTGGTGGCGAACACGCCGTGCACCTGCGGGTGGCGGGCCAGCGCGGTGCCGACCTCGGCGATCCGGCCGGGCGGCACGTCCAGCCAGAGGTTGGCGTCGACCGCTATGCCGAGCAGCCGCGGGTCGACGGTGGCGTGGGTGCGCAGCAGTCCGAGCCCGTCCAGCCGGTGCAGCCGGCGGCGCACGGTCGACTCGGGCGCGCCGACGGCCGCGGCCAGGACGGCGTGGGACTGCCGGGCGTCCTCGCCCAGCCGCTCCAGCAGCGCGCGGTCGAGGCCGTCCAGCGGCGGGGGCGCGGCGGGGCGCGGGACGACGGGCCGGGCGAGCGCGGCGCTCTCCTCCGCGGTCAGGTGCCCGGCCCGCCACTGCCCGGCGTCGGCGAAGGCGTGCAGCACGGCGTGGGTGGTCGTCTCGGTGACGGCGGTGGTCGCGGGCAACTGCCCGTACAGCAGCCGGTCGCGGGATCCGGCGTCGGTCAGCACGACCGCACCGACCTCGTGGCCGCCGAGCATCACGTCGACGAAGGGGACGTCGGGGCGGTCGGCCAGCGCCTGCGCGACGGCGTCCACCCGGCCGCTCAGCACCCGGATCCGCAGCAGCAGCGCACCCACGGCGGCGTCCTCGACGTCGGACAGCCGGACCACCCGCAGCACCCCGGCCTCCCGCATCCGGGCCAACCGGCGGGTGACGGTACGGGCGGAGACGCCCAGCACCTCGGCGATCCGGCCGGGCTCGGCCCGTCCGTCCACCTGGAGGGCGCAGACCAGACGGCGATCCAGGGGGTCCAGCACGGTGTCCGGATCCGCAGTGGTGATGTCCATGGTGTCCGATCTCCGCCGTATCCGGCGGCTTGAGCGTCCTGTTCGGCCGTGAACACGGTACTCCTTGTCCCGGTGGGCCGGAGCGGACCGGCCCCGGAGCAGGAGGAGGGTCACCGTGACGAGCGAACTGTGGGCGCTGGCTGAGGGCGTGGAGGCCGCGGTGCACGAGATCGGCGCCGAACTCGCGGCCCGCCGGTCCACCGAACCGGTCACGGCGAGGACCGTCGAGGAGGCCGGGGCCCGCTTCGCCGAGCTGGACGGCCCGGCCGTCGCCGGACTGCGACGGCGGCTGACCGCGCTGCGCCCGCAGGCCGGCTGGGCACCGGAGGCCCTGGACGGTTCGCTGCCCGCCGAGGGCGAGTGGTGGCTCTGTGACGCGACCGACGGCGCGGTGCAGTACCTGCTCGGCCACCCGCACTGGGCGGTCACCGTCACGCTGGTCCGGGACGGCGCCGCGGTGCTGGCCGTGGTGCACGCCCCGGAGCTGGACGGCGGGCGGACCTACCGGGCGGTGCTGGGCGGCGGCGCCGAGCTGGACGGACGGCCGATCGCCCCGCTGGAGCGCGCGACGGCGGTCACCGTCGCCGCCACCAGCCAGCCGCCGCGGGTCGCCGAGGACCCGGTGGCGCTGCGCCGGGCGGGCGAGTCACTGTCCGCGATGGCGGGCGCCGTGCTGGCGGTGCGCAACCTCGGCCCGACCGCGCTGCAGGTGGCGCAGGTCGGCTCCGGGCACCTGGCGCTGTTCTGGGAGTACGGGATGGACGCGGGCAACCTGCTGCCCGGCGCGCTGATCGCGGGTGAGGCGGGCGCGGCGGTGACGGACGCCACCGGGGCGGCCTGGACGGCCGGCTCCGACAGCTTCCTGGTCGCCGCGCCCGGGCTGCACGCCGAAGCGCTGGGGGTGCTGCGGACGGTGCGGTGATCAGTCCTCGGGCTTGATGCCGAAGAGCGCTGCGGCGTTGTCGTGGCAGACCGCCCGCAGCCAGTCCTCCCCCAGGCCCAGACCGGCCAGCGCCTCCAGCTGGTGCACGTAGCGGTACGGGATGTTGGGGAAGTCGCTGCCGAGCAGGACCCTGTCCTGCAGCCCGAGCAGCCGCGGCAGTTCCCCGCGCGGGAACGGGTCGTCGGCCTCCACGAAGTCGGTGAACGCCATCGTGGTGTCCAGCCGGACGGCCGGGTGGCGCTCCGCCAGGTCGAGGAACGCGCGGTAGTCCGACATGCCGAGGTGGGCGACCACCAGGACCAGCCCGGGGTGGCGCTCCAGCACCTCGCCGATCGGGCCGGGACCGGTGAACGGGCCCGCCACCGGCCCGGACCCGCAGTGCGAGACCACGGGGGTGCCGGTCTCGGCGAGCAGCCCCCAGACCTCGTCCAGGTGCGGGTCCGTCGGGTCGTAGCCGCCGACCTGCAGGTGCGCCTTGAACACCCGGGCGCCGTCCCCGATCGCGCGGGCGACGTACCCGGCGGCCCCGGGCTCGGGGAAGAAGGTCGCGGTGTGCAGGCAGTCGGGGGTGCGGGCGGCGAAGTCGGCGGACCAGGCGTTCAGCCAGGCGGCCATCCCCGGCTTGTGCGGGTAGAGCATCGAGGTGAACGCCCGGACACCGAACTCCCGCAGCCGGGCGACGCGTTCCGCCTCGGCCTCGCGGTAGGTGATCGGCCAGGGCCGGTCGATCAGCGGGCCGGCCGCGTCGAAGTAGGCCCACACCTTGTCGAGGACGTTCTCCGGCATGAAGTGGGTGTGCACGTCGATCAGGCCGGGCAGCCCCAGGGCCCGCCAGAACTCCCTTACGCCCGCCGCCTCCCGGCCGCGGTCCGGGTGGCCGTTCCCGTGGAGGGCGCTCATGCGGTCACCGGGCGGGCGCGGTCGATGATCGCCCCGGTGTCGACCCCGGACGGCAGGGTGCCGAAGGCCGTACCGCGGTCGCCGGCCAGCCGGCTCGCGCAGAACGCGTCGGCCACGGCCGGATCCCCGTACCGGACCAGCAGCGAGCCCTGGAAGGCCAGCGCCATCGATTCGACCAGCCGGCGGGTGCGGTACTCCAGGTCGGACAGGTCGGCGAGCTCCTTGCGCAGCGCGGCGACGGCGGCGTCCAGCCGGCGGTCCGCGCCCGCGGCGGCGTCCAGTTCGCCGAGGAACGCCTCCACGCTCTCCGGGCGCCTGGCCATGGCCCGCAGCGCGTCCAGGGCGGCGACGTTGCCGGAGCCCTCCCAGATCGACACCAGCGGCGCCTCGCGGTAGAGCCGGGGCATCCCGGACTCTTCTACGTAGCCGTTGCCGCCCAGGCACTCCAGCGCCTCGGCGGAGTGCGCCGGACCGCGCTTGCACACCCAGTACTTGGCCACCGCCAGGCCCAGCCTCCGCACCAGCGACTCGGTTTCGTCCCCGGCCAGGGCGAGGTCGGTGGACTGGGCGAGCCGCATGGCGACCGTGGTGGCCGCCTCGGACTCCACCACCAGGTCGGCCAGCACGTTGCGCATCAGCGGCTGGTCGACCAGCGCCTTGCCGAACGCCCGCCGGTGCAGCGCGTGGTGGACGGCGCGGGTGGCGCCGTAGCGCATCCCGGAGGCCGCGCCGATGGTGCAGTCCAGGCGGGTCATGTTGACCATCTCGATGATGGTCGGCACGCCGCGCCCCTCCTCGCCGACCAACCAGCCGACCGCGCCGTCGTACTCCAGCTCGGCGGAGGCGTTGGACTTGTTGCCGAGCTTGTCCTTGAGGCGCATCAGGTGCAGGCGGTTGCGGCTGCCGTCCGGCAGGACGCGCGGCAGCACGAAGCAGCTGAGCCCGCCCGGCGCCTGCGCGAGCGTCAGGAAGAGGTCGGACATCGGCGCCGAGGTGAACCACTTGTGGCCGGTGATCCGGTAGGTGCCGTCCGGTTGCGGGGCCGCGGTGGTGGTGTTGCTGCGGACGTCCGAGCCGCCCTGCTTCTCGGTCATCGACATGCCGGCGATCAGCCCGCGCTTGGTGCGCGGCTCGCGCAGCCCGAAGTCGTACTCCTTCGAGGCCAGCAGCGGCTCCAGCTCCGCCGCCAGGGAGGGGTTCGCGCGCAGCGCCGGGACGGCGGCGTAGGTCATCGAGATCGGGCAGGTGTGGCCGGCCTCGACCTGCCCCCAGACGAAGAACTTGGCCGCGCGGGCGGTGTGGGCGCCGGGGCGCCCGTCCCGCCAGGGCGCGGCGTGCAGGCCGTACGAGACGGCGGTGCGCATCAGCTCGTGCCAGTACGGGTGGAACTCGACCTCGTCGACGCGGTGGCCGAAGCGGTCGTGGGTGCGCAGCACCGGCGGGTTCTCGTTGGCCAGCCGGCCCCATTCGGCGGCCTGCTCGGAGCCGGCCAGCCGGCCCAGCTCGCGCAGTTCGGGCTCGGCCCAGCCGGCACCGGCCCGCCGCAGCGCGGCGAGCAGGGCGGGGTCGGCGGCGGTGTCGTGTCCGTACGGCAGGGGCACCTGGTTGGTGACCTCATGCGTCGCTGTCATCGCGTCCTCCCAGGGCACGCAGGGTGAAGGAGACCAGGGCGGGGACGACCTCGGCGGCGGCCGCCCGAGGATCGGTGACCCCGTTGCTTTCGGGTCTGGCCGCGAGCGGGCCGGCCAGCGCCTCGGCGACCGCGCCGACCAGGGCCGCGGCGGTCAGCACCGGATCCTGCTCGGGCAGTTCGCCGCTCGCCACGGCGGCGGCGATCTCGGTGGCGATCACGTCGCGGAACGCCCGGCGGAACACCAGGCGCTCGCCGTCCACCACCGCGTCGGCCGGTTCGACCAGCAGCGCGTACGCCAGCCGGGGAACCCGCAGGGCGCGGGCCGCGAAGGTCTCGACCACGGCGGCGATCCGCCGCTGCGGGGTGTCCCGCCGGGCGACGGCCGCGTTGACCGCGTCGATCTCGCGGGTGACCACCCGCCGGAACAGCTGCACCGACAGCTCGGCCTTGTTGGCGAAGTGCTGGTAGAGGCTGCCGGTGGCGATCCCGGCGCGGTCCGCCACGGCGGCCATCGTGCAGCCGCCGTAGCCGCGCTCGGCCAGCAGCAGGACCGCCGACTGCAGTACCGCCTCGCGCTGGGCATCCAGGCGGGCTTGTACGGCGGGCGTGCGTCGGTAGGCCATGGAAAGCATTGAAGCACTGATTCACTGCTTCGGGGAGGGGGTCCGGGGGCTCCTCCTCCACCCCCGGCGGCCGCTTCCGCCCCCGGTGGCCGCTTCCACGCCCGGTGGCCGCCTCCACCTCCTGCGGCCGCTTCCGCCCCCTGCGCCGAGGGCGGCCGACCCCGCCGACAGCAGGAGGAGGCCGCCCCGGGCAGCGGGGCGGCCTCCTCCGATCAGGGGCGCTGCCGGCCGGCACGCCACGGCGGACGGCACGGCACGGCAGCGGGGACGGCGCTACAGCGGGCGGCGCTCCTGCTCCAGCCGCTGACCCTCGACGTCCAGCGGCCCGAAGGCCGGGATCAGCTGCGGCGACTTGGCGAGCGAACGGGCGGCGTCCTGGTCGCCCAGCCCGGCCCACTCCAGCACCTTGGCGGTGGCCTCCGCCGACTGCTCGGCGGGCAGCTTGCCGATGTTGGAGCCGTGGTTGCCGCCGGGCACGGTGTAGACGTAGCTGTCCTCACTGCCCCGGCCGAGGTGGAACGGCTTGGCGCCCCACGGGTCGTTGCCACCGTAGACGTACATGATCCGCTCGCCCTCGCGCTTCACCCAGCGGTCGATGTCGGGCATCGCGTTGCGGTTGAAGGTGGTCGGGATCTCCTTCGGCACGTAGCTCCGGGCCGAGTAGAGGTCCTTGTAGTCGTAGTGCAGCAGGTCCTTCAGGTACGAGACGTCGAAGAACGGCGCACCCAGCTCGGTCGCGGCCTGGTAGTAGTACGCGGTGTACTTCGCCAGCGACTGGTCGCTGTTGCCGGTGATGCCCGACTGCGCGTCGAACCAGGCGTACAGCTCGTCGTCGGTCGCGGTGGCGGCCACCGGGACCTTGGCGCAGTCCGCCTCCAGGCTGTACTGCCAGAACGCCCAGACCACGTCCAGCACGCCCGCCTCGTACGCGCGGTCCGGGGTGCCGAGGGTGTTGAAGGTGGAGCCCGCCGCCTTGTTGTCGGCGGTGTAGCGGGCCACCAGGCGGTCGCGGCGCACCAGCAGCTCGCGCTGGGCGGCGTTCAGCCGGTCCCGGCACTCGGGGGTGCCGACGGTGCGGAAGAACTCGCTGTAGGCCGCGTAGTCGTTGACGTCGGTGTTGTTCGGCGCGACGTAGGCGATCGTGCCGGCCACGTCGTCCGGGTAGAAGCGGCGGTAGAAGGTGGAGGACATCCCGCCCTTGCTGGCGCCGGTGGACAGCCACTCCTGCTGGTAGATCCGCTTGAGCGCGGTCACCAGCCGGTGCGAGTCGGCGGCCGCCTGACGGATGCCGGCCTTGGACCAGTCCGCCGGTTCGGGGCGGGAGGGGGTGAAGAACCGGTACTCGATGGAGACCTGGTTGCCGTCCACCAGCCGGGTGGGCTCGGTCCGGGACGGGCTGGTGCCCAGGGTGTAGCCGTTGGTGTAGAAGACGGTCGGGCGGTCGTAGCCGCGGTGCAGCAGGCTGAAGCGCTGCTGGAAGGTCCCCAGCCAGGGACGGGAGTGGTCGATCGGCTGGGTGTAGGTCGCGATGAAGTAGCGGTGACCGGTGGTGGTCGGCTTCTCCTCGGTGATGGTCACCCCGGGGATCGCCGCCAGCCGGTCCTTGATGTCGGCGTTCGGGTCGTCGGCCGGGCTCCGGCCGTGGGCCGCCCCGGCCGCCCGGGCGCCGTCGGCGTCGGCGGCCAGCGCCGGGGACGCCAGGCCGCCGAACGCGAGCAGCGGTATCAGCAGGGTGGAAACCAACAGCCTTCTCAGCGTGGTGGTCATCAACTCTCCATCTGGTCAAAGGACATGACTGCCGCCTCGTGGGCACAACTCTGCGGTGCGGGTGGTGCTTCGGCCGCCCGGTGGACGGCCGAATGGGCCATCCGCCGTCGGTGGATGGCCCATCGGGGTAAAGGTGCTGGTCACTGGGGTTGCGCCGCCCTGCCGGCGGGTGCCTCGCGGGCACAGGATGCGGCGCGGGTGCGGGGTGCGTCGCGGGTGCAGGTGCACATGCGGCGCGGGCGGGGTTACGGGCGGGGCAGGGCGCAGCCCGCGCGGGTGAGGTCGAGCCGGTTGCCGGCGGCGAAGCAGGCCGGGATCCCGTACGTCTCCTGGGCGTAGCCGATGCCCCGGCGCACCGTCACCGCACCGTTCTGGTCGACCTCGCAGGGGTTGTCCAGGGTGCAGCGCTCGCCGTTCTCGTTGATCGTGTTGTTCACGGCGACCACCTGGCCGGACGAGGCGTCGACCACCGGCGAGCCGGAGGTGCCGCCGATCACGTTGCAGGTCGAGGTGTAGCGGACCGAGTCCTTGAAGGTCCAGTCGGCTTCCTTCAGCCGGTAGGCGAAGCCGTCGATCGAGCAGGAGTAGATCTTCTTCCAGTACCCGGAGACGACCTTGATCGAGGCGCCCTGGGCGGGGTGGCCGGCGGCGATGGTCAGCGGGGCGATCCCGTACCGGGACTGGATCGAGGAGTAACTGGTGTTCAGCTGGTAGATCGACACGTCGGTGTCGGTCATCGCGCCGTAGACCACCTTGGTCGCGCGCAGCGTGGCGAGGCTGCCGCCGGAGGCGTTGAGCAGCGTGAAGGTCCGGCTGGACGGCTGGTTGACGACCACCTGGCCGGGGCCGGGCATACCGGACTCCAGGCAGTGGCCGTTGGAGAGCACGAGCGCGGGGTCGCTCGCGGTCGAGCCGGGCATCCGCACCAGCGAGCCGGAGCAGTTGCTGAGCGCGACCGTTCCGGCGAAGTTGACGGTGGCCGAGGGGGCGGCCTGGACGGGGGCTGCGCCGGCGAGGGCGCCGGCGCCGGCGGCCAGGACCGTGGCGAGCATGCCTATGAGCGGCTTCTTCATGAGAGACCTCTCGGTGTGGGGGTCCACCAAAGCTGTCGCGGACATGACCCCCTGTCAAGAGTCAAGGCAAGACCAAGAAACCATCCCGATCGCAATGGCCGGTTACCACCCCCACCGCCGCCGGGGCACCCGCACGCCCCCTACGCCACCGGGTCAACTCCCCTGCCAGTGGCGCCGGCCCAGACTGATCAGGCGCAGCTGGAGGCGCGCGGTGGCGGCGATCCGCCGCCCCCGGGCCGGGTCGCCCTCCTGCGCCTCCAGGAGGGCGGAGGCCGTCGACACCATGTGGTCCACGTACAACTCGGCGAGCATCCGCAGGTCCTGCTCGCTCCACCCCCGCGAGACCGGCTGCAGCGCCAGTGCGGCCCCCACCTCGGCGGCGAAGCGGCCGAGCTCGGCGTCGATCGCCTCGCGCACCCGCCGGACCCCGCCGTGCCGCTCGCGGGCCAGGAAGCGGACGTGCGAGCGGTGTTCGCGGACGTGGCGCTCGATCACGTCCACCGCGCGGTCGATCAGCTCCTCGGCGCCACCGGCTTCGGCGAGCACCGATCGGATCATGACGTGCAGGCTGGCCAGCGACTCCTCGACCAGCGCGACCCCGAGGGCGGCGAGGTCCGGGAAGTGCCGGTAGAACGCGGCGGGGGAGAGCCCGGCCTCCCGGGTGACCTCGCGGACGCCGAGGCTCGCCAGGTTCTGATCGGCCAGCAGGTGCAACCCCGCGTCCAGCAACGCCCGCCGACTCTGCTGCTTCTGGGCCTGTCTGGCCCCTACGGTGTGACTCACGCCATTCAGTAAACAGTCGTTTGCCGAACTTGGCCAGCCGGGGTACAGTGATGGCAAGTCAGTGAACACTTGTCAACCGAAACCGGCACAGCCACAGCCGAAGGAGTCAGCCGTGATCCTGCTCTCCGCCCTGGTCGCCATGGCCGTTCTGATCGGCACCGCCGCCCACACCTCGCTCCCGGTCTTCCTCACCGCCTCCGCCGCCATCACCGCCTGGCTGCTCGCCTTCGGCGCCCGCGAAGGCATCACCCGCCTGCGCCGCCGCTGACCCGGAAGCTCCCCGGACCGCACCCGCGTCCACTCCCAGAGAGGACCCGCACCGCCATGAGCACCGCCGCCACCCCCCAGTACGGCCGCCAGGACACCAGCCACCGGAAGATCGACCGGCAGAGCGCCGGCCCGCAGGACACCGGCCGCCGCACCGCCGGCCCGCGGGAGACCGCCGACGCCGACGGCCTGGCCGTCGCCTCCTTCCTCCTCGGCCTCCCCGGCCTCCTGCTCTTCAACATCGTCCTGGGCCCGCTCGCCATCACCCTCGCCACCCTGGCCCTGGTCCGCGGCACCAGCCGCCGCGGCCGCGCCGTCCTCGGCCTGGTCATCGGCACCGCCTCGCTGGTGATCCTCGCCGTCACCACCGCCACCTCGCACGGCGTACTCATGGACTTCAGCTCCTGAGCCGCCCTCAACTCCCCGGCGGCACTCCGGACCGGCGACACTCCGGACCGGTCGAACAACTGATCCCGTCAACCCGCCCCGCTCCCCGGGCCCGCCACGTAGGGTGGCCACATCGGCCGGACGACCTCAGGGGGCAGGAGTGACCACGGAGAACCGCAGCGACGCAGAGGCGGCGCGACCCGCCCCGACCGGCGGACGGCTCCTCGCGGTGAGCGACCTGCACATCTCCTACCAGGAGAACCGCGACCTGGTGGAGAAGCTCCAGCCCACCCACCCCGACGACTGGCTGCTCGTCGCCGGTGACGTCGCCGAGCGCACCACCAGCATCGAGTGGGCCCTCGGCCTGCTCGCCGAGCGCTTCGCCCGCGTGGTGTGGGTGCCCGGCAACCACGAGCTGTGGACCCACCCCGAGGACCCGGTCCAGCTGCGCGGCGTCGCTCGCTACGAGCACCTGGTGGAACTCTGCCGCGGCCTCGGCGTGGTGACCCCCGAGGACCCGTACCCGGTCTGGCAGGGCCCGGACGGGCCGGTCCGGATCGTCCCGCTCTTCCTCCTGTACGACTACTCCTTCCGTGCCCCGGGCACGACCACCAAGGAGGAGTCCCTGGCGGCCGCCTACGAGAGCGGCATCGTCTGCGCGGACGAGCGGATGCTCCACCCCGACCCGTTCCCGGACCGCGACTCCTGGTGCCGCGAGCGCGTCCGGCTGACCGAGGAGCGCCTGGCGGCCTGCGACCCGGACGTCCCGCTCGTCTTCGTCAACCACTACCCGCTCGTCCGCCACCCCACCGAGATCCTCTGGTACCCCGAATTCGCCCAGTGGTGCGGCACCGAACTGACCGCCGACTGGCACCGCCGCTTCAACACCGCTGCGATGATCTACGGCCACCTGCACATCCCCCGCAAGACCACCTACGACGGCGTGCCGTTCGAGGAGGTCTCGCTGGGCTACCCGCGCGAGTGGCGCAAGCGCGGCCTGCCGGACCCGCTGCTGCGCGACGTGTTCCCGCCGGCCGCGGGCTGACCTCCGGCTCCCCGGATCCCTCGTTCCGACTCCCGGTCCCCGGTCCCACGCCCCTTCCTTTCCCGCACCCCCTCCCTTCCCGCTCCCGCTCACTCCGTCGCGTTCCGATCCCGCTCCCCCTCACTCGGTCGCGATCGCCCGCAGGACGTCCAGCCGCGCTGCCCGGCCCGCCGGTCGGAGGCCGGCCACCGCGCCCGCCAGCAGCCCGGCCGCCAGGACCACGGCCAGCTGCCCGGCCGGTATCGCGAACGACCCCGTCCCGGCGCTGTCCGAGGCCCGCACCAGGGCCCAGCCGAGGAAGGCGCCGAGCCCGAGCCCGCCGACCGTCCCGAACGCCGCCACCAGCACCGACTCCCAGCGCACCATGCCGCGCAACTGCGCCCTCGTCTGGCCGACCGCCCGCAGCAGCCCCAGCTCCCTGGTCCGCTCGTGCACCGCCAGCGTCAGCGTGTTGGCGATGCCCAGCAGCGCGATCAGCACCGCCAGTGCCAGCAGCGCGTAGACCACCGAGAGCATCATGTCGACGCCGGAGGCCGCGCTCGCGGCGTACTCGGCGCGGTCCTGGACCTGTGGGCTCCCGAAGGGGACGAGCGCCTTCTCGACCGCCGCCTTGCCCGCGCCCGGCGAAACACCGTCGCGCAGCCCGACCGCGACCAGGGTGTCGGCGTCCTGGCCCCGGTGCGGGGCCCAGGCCTGCCGGGTCATCAGGTAGTCCCCGGCCAGACCGCCTCCCCCGTAGAGCGCACGGATCGTGAACGGGCCGCTCGTGCCGTCGGCGAAGCCCACGGTGACGGTCCGCCCGAGGCCCCAGCCGTGCTGCCGGGCCTCGCTGCGGGACACCGCCAGCCCGTCCGTGCCGAGGCCCTCCAGTGATCCGTCGACCCGGCCGAGGTCGACGATGCCGGGCAACCGGGCCGGGTCGGTGACGTCCAGCGTCCGGCCCTGCCCGTCGATCCGGGCGACGCCCCGGCCGAGCCCGACCGCCTGCCGCACCTCGGGCAGCCCGGCCACGGCGGCCGCCACCCCGGGGCTGATCCCGCTGCCGCCGGCCCCGAACGAGGCGGTGGTGACGGCGAGGTCGCCCGCGAAGGACCTGCTCACCGTGTCGTCCAGGGTGGCCTTGATCGACGCGCCGAAGACGGTGAACAGCGTGACCACCGCGACCCCGATCATCAGCGCGCTCGCGGTGGCCGCCGTCCGGCGCGGGTTGCGGGCCGCGTTGCGCCGGGCCAGCAGCCCGGAGACCCCGCGCAGCCCGGGCAGCGGCGCGCCCAGCGCCCGGACCGCGAGGGCGGCGGCGACCGGCCCGAGCACCAGCGTCCCGGCCAGGACCGCCAGCGCCCCGGCCGCCGTCAGCAGGACGGACGGGCCGTCGGTCGCGCCGAGCACGGCCACCGGTACGCCCCCGGCCGACAGCAGTCCGCCGAGCACCACCCGGACGGTGCCCGAGCGCCCCTGCGCGGCCCGGTCGACGCCGGTGTCCCGCAGCGCCGCCAGCGGAGCCGTCCGCCCGGCCCGGACGGCCGGCAGCAGGGCCGAGCCCACCGCGACCAGCGTCCCGACCAGTAGTGGCAGCAGGACGGCGGCCGCACTGATCACCATGCCGCCGGTCGGCAGGGCGAAGCCGAGCGCCGAGAACAGCGCCTTGAGCCCGGTCGCCACCCCGATCCCGCCCAGCAGCCCGCCGATCGAGGCCAGCAGGCCCACCGCCAGGGCCTCTGCCAGCGTCGCCCCGAGCACCTGGCCGCGGACCGCGCCCAGCGCCCGCAGCAGCGCGTTCTCCCGGCTCCGCTGGGCGACCACGATGGCGAAGGTGTTGTGGATGGTGAACGTCGCGACCAGGAGCGCGATCCCGGCGAAGACCAGCAGCAGCGTCGTGAACATGGTCAGGAACCGCCCGGACACCAGCTGGGTGGACTCCTGGGTGGCCGCCGCGCCGGTGACCGCCTCGATGCCGGGGGGCAGGTGCGGGGCGATCCGCTCCGCCAACTCCCGCTGGGAGAGCCCACCCGCCGCACGGACCTGGACCGAGGCGGCCTGCCCCTCGCCCCTGGGGGTGAGGTGGCGCTCGGCATCCGCGAAGGTCATCGCGGTGAAGGTGCTCGGCCCCATGCCGTCCGCGCTCGTCCCGAAGGTGGCGATGCCGACGACGGTGACCGCCACCGGATCGGGGGTGCGCAGCACGGTGGTCGAGCCGAGGTGCAGTCCGCCCGCCCTGGCCGCGCCGCGGTTCACCACGACCTCGCCCGGGGCGGCCGGCGCCCGCCCCTCGGCCAGCCGGTACGGGTTGAGCCGGCCGTCGGTGAGCCAGTTGCCCGCGAGCGTGGGCGGTCCCTGGCCGCCGATCGGTTTGCCGTCGCTGCCGATGAGTTGGCCCGCGCCCTGCACCGACGGCTCGGCCGCGGCCACGCCCGGGACGGTGCGCAGCCGGTCGGCGAGCGCCGCCTCCACCGGCGCCCGCACCCCGCCGGCCGTGCCCGGGGAGTCCAGCACGTCGGCGCTTCGGACCACGACGTCGGTGCCCGCGTTGGCGTCGGCGAACAGGGTGTCGAAGTTGGCCCGCAGTGTGTCGCCCAGGACCATCGTGCCGGTCAGGAAGCTCACCCCGAGCAGGACGGACAGCAGGGTGCCGGCCAGTCGCCGCTTGTGGGCGCGCAGCGAGCGCAGGCCGAGCCGGAGCGTCACGGAGTTCACGACCGCCCCCGTTCGAAGGCCTTCATCCGGTCCAGCACAAGTCCGGCGCTGGGCCGCTCCATCCGGTCGACCAGCCGGCCGTCGGCGAGGAACAGCGCTTCGTCGGCCCACCCGGCGGCCGTCGGGTCGTGGGTGACCATGACCACGGCCTGCCCCATCTCGTCCACCGAGCGGCGCAGCAGGCCGAGCACCTCACCGCCGCTGCGGGAGTCGAGGTTGCCGGTCGGCTCGTCGGCGAAGACCACCTGCGGCCGCCCGGCCAGCGCCCGCGCCACCGCGACCCGCTGCTGCTGGCCGCCGGAGAGCTCGCTCGGGCGGTGCCCCAGCCGGTCGCCGAGGCCGACGACGTCGATCAGCGTCTCCAGCCAGGCCCGGTCGGGGGCGGCCCCGGCCAGGTCGAGCGGGAGGGTGATGTTCTCCCGGACGGTGAGCGTGGGCACCAGGTTGAAGGCCTGGAACACGAAGCCCACCCGCTCCCGGCGCAGCAGCGTGAGCCGCCGGTCGCTCAGCGGGCCGAGTTCGGTCTCCCCGATCCAGGCGCTGCCCGCGGTGAGCGTGTCCAGCCCGGCCGCGCAGTGCATCAGGGTGGACTTGCCCGAGCCGGAGGGACCCATGATCGCGGTGAGGCGCCCCGCCGGGAACTCCACCGTGACGTGGTCCAGCGCCCGGACCTCGGTGCCGCCGACGCCGTGGATCTTCACGGCGTCGGCGACCCGCGCGGCGGCGCCGCGAACGACGTCGAGGGTGGTCACCTGGCGCCACCTCCCCGAGCGTCGTCCGGGGTCGGCTCGGTGAGCACGGCCCGCTTGGCGCGGTACTCCTCGGCGTCGATGTCGCCCTCGGCGTAGCGGCGGCCGAGGACGGCCAGCGGGTGCTCCGCGGCGGATCCGGCGCCGTACCCGAAGCCGCAGCCGCGGCGCCGCCAGACCGTGCGGCGCAGCACCGCGATCACCAGGAACACCACGGCGATCCAGACCAGTGGGATCAGCAGGATCCACGGCCCGGGCCCGTGCCAGTCGGCCAGCTGCGTGTACATGGTGGGTCATCTCCTCGGCCGGGGGCCTCCAGGACCTCGGGCGGTTCCCGAGGTGCCTTGAGCGTCCCGCCGAGGGGTCTCCTCACGCGTCCTCCCAGCAGCGGCAGTCGGGATACTCCCCGGAGAGTACGGACGATCGGGGACACGCCGGGCCGGGAGTAGCCGGGCGGGACGGTAGCGGACCGACGACCGCGTGCGGGCCCGGCCCGCGAGGTACTCGCGCGGGAGTACCCGCACGGGGTGTCCGTTCAGGGGCGGCCGGACAGGCGACCACACCGGAGCAGCCGCACGGGGGCAACCGCGCAGGAGCAGCCGCACGGGGGCGACCGCGCAGGAGCCGCCGCACGGGCACGGCAGCTCCCGCGAACGCCCCCTCAGCCCAGCCAGCCCGGCCGCACCAGCCCCGACTCGTAGGCCAGCACCACCAGTTGCGCCCGGTCCCGCGCGCCGAGCTTCACCATCGCCCGGCTGACGTGCGTCTTCGCCGTCAACGGGCTCACCACCAGCCGCCGGGCGATCTCCTCGTTGGACAGCCCCATCCCGACCAGCGCCAGCACCTCGCGCTCCCGCTCGGTCAGCGCCGAGACGTCGAGCGGCCCCTCCGGCCCCGCCTCGGGCGCCTTCGACCGCGCGGCGAACTCGCCGATCAGCCGTCTGGTGACCCCCGGTGAGAGCAGCGCGTCCCCGGCGACGGCGACCCGGATCGCCCGCAGCAGGTCGGCCGGTTCGGTGTCCTTGACCAGGAAGCCCGCCGCCCCCGACCGCAGCGCCTCGAAGACGTACTCGTCCAGTTCGAAGGTGGTCAGCACGACCACCCGTACGGAGGACAGCGCCGGGTCCTCGGCGATCCTCCTGGTCGCCTCCAGGCCGTCCATCCGCGGCATCCGGACGTCCATCAGCACGACGTCCGGCACGAGTTCGCGGGCGAGCCGCAGCGCCGCCTCCCCGTCGTCCGCCTCGCCGACCACCGTGAGGTCGTCCTCCAGGTCCAGCAGGGCCCGGAAGCCCGCCCTGACCAGCAGTTGGTCGTCCGCCAGCAGTACCCGGATCACTCGCTCCCCGCCTTCGGTGTCGGCAGCTCCGCCCGGACCCGGAAACCGCCGCCGGGCAGCGGCCCCGCCGCGATGGTTCCACCGAACGCGCCCGCGCGTTCCCGCATCCCGACCAGCCCGCTCCCGGACCCGCCGGCGTCGGCGATCACGGCCGGCCCCGGATCCTCGACCCGGACCACCAGCTGGGCCGGGTCCCTCCAGTCCAGCACCACGACCGCCTGCCGGGCCACCGAGTGCCGGATGACGTTGGTGAGCGCCTCCTGGACGATCCGGAAGGCGGTGAGGTCGACGGTCGCGGACAGCGCGCGCCGCTCGCCGAGCTCCTGCACCTCGGCCTCCAGGCCCACCCGGTCGGCCTGCTCCGTGAGTTCGTCCAGCCGGTCCAGCCCCGGGGCCGGACCCCGCGGCGCCGCCCCGGGCCCGCGCAGCGTCGCGAGCACCTGGCGGACCTCGCCGAGGGCCTCCTTACTGGTCGACTTGATGGTGACCAGCGCGGTGCGGGCCTCCGCCGGCCGCCGGTCGAGCAGCGCGAGCGCGACGCCCGCCTGGATGTTGATCAGCGACAGGCTGTGCGCCAGGATGTCGTGCAACTCCCGTGCCATCTTGAGCCGTTCCTCGTCGGCAAGGCGCTCCTCCAGCTGCTGCCGGTAGGCCCGGTGGGCGGCGATCCGCTCACGCCGGAAGCGGACGATCTCGGCGATCGCCATCACGAGCAGCAGCCAGGCCAGCAGCCCGACCTCCTGCGGCCAGACGGTGCCGGACGGCGGGGCGGCGCGCTGCCAGTCCGCGGGCAGCACGAAGGTGACCAGCACGTGCACCAGGTAGACCCCGCCCAGGCCGGCCCAGGCCGCCCGGCGGTGCCCGGCGGCGATCGCGACGCAGCAGGCGATCAGCCAGCTCAGGAACACCGGCCCGTACGGGTACCCGGCGGCCAGGTACCCGGCGGTGACCGCCGAGGTGCCGGCCACCACCGCGACCGGGCGGCGCCGGCACAGCACCAGCAGGGCGGGCCCGAGCAGCAGCAGGACGTAGCCGAACGCGTCCAGCGGGGCCCGCCCGGGCTGGTTGTGCGCGGCGAAGGTCGAGCCGAGCACCTGGACCACCGCGACCGCCGGCGCCAGCCCCAGCGGCAGGCCCGACCCGGACCCGCGCACCCACGGCGGGCGCCACGGCTCGGGCGGCGCCTCCCCGGACGGCTCCGGCGGCTGGGACGTGGGCGGCATCATGCCCACAAGCTAGACCCGCGCCCCGCCCTCGCGCGTCCTCCACCAGTGGCGTTCGGGCGTACTCCCGCTGGAGTACGCCCGAAGCCGCCCTGCTTCCCTCAGCGGTCCGCGGCGGAAGCCCCCACCTTCTCCTCGGCCTCCTTGAAGGTCGCCGACGCCTCCGGCCGCGCGAGCGTCACCACCAACTCCCCGTCGCTCACGTCCGCGATCAGCGTGTCCCCCTCCCGCACGGTTCCGCCCAGCAGCAGGTCGGAGATCCGGTTGTCCAGCTCCGACTGGATCGTCCGGCGCAGCGGCCGGGCCCCGAACTCCGGCTGGTACCCGCGGTTGACCAGGAACTCCCTGGCCGCGTCGGTGACCTCCAGCCGGACGTCCTGGGCCCGCAGCCGACGCCGGCTGCGCTCCAGCAGCAGGTCCACCACCGACAGCAGGTCCTTCCGGGTGAGCGCGTGGAAGACGATCACCTCGTCGATCCGGTTGAGGAACTCCGGCCGGAAGTGCTGCCGCAGGTCGCGCATCAGGTCGTCCCTGATCTGCGACACGTCCCCCGCGTGGTCCAGGATCCGCTGCGAGCCGATGTTGCTGGTCATGATCACCACGGTGTTGCGGAAGTCGACCGTACGCCCCTGGGAGTCGGTCAGCCGCCCGTCGTCCAACACCTGGAGCAGCAGGTTGAAGACGTCCGGGTGCGCCTTCTCCACCTCGTCGAAGAGCAGCACGCCGTACGGCTTGCGACGCACCGCCTCGGTCAGCTGCCCGGCCTCGTCATAGCCGACGTACCCGGGCGGGGAGCCGACCAGCCGGGAAACGGTGTGCTTCTCCTGGAACTCGCTCATGTCGAAGCGGACCATCCGGTCCGCGTCACCGAACAGCAGCGCCGCCAACGCCTTCGCCAGCTCGGTCTTGCCGACCCCGGTCGGCCCGAGGAAGAGGAAGGAGCCGGTCGGCCGCTCCGGGTCGCTCATCCCCGCCCGGCCGCGGCGCACCGCCCGGGCGACGGCGGTGACCGCCTCCTCCTGGCCGATCACCTTCTCGTGGAGGTGGTCCTCCAGCTTGAGCAGCCGCTCCTTCTCCGTCGCGTTCAGCTCGGCGACCGGGATGCCGGTCCGGGAGGACAGCACCTGCGCGATGTCGTCGGCCGTCACGTCGACGACCTCCTCGCGGGACTCCGCGATCGCCGCCAGCTCGTCCTCGGTCTGCCGCAGCTCCGTCTTCAGATTGGCGGCCCGCACGAACTCCTCGTCCGTGACGGCCTCCTCCAACTCCCGCCTCAACTTGGTGATCCGGTCCCGCACCCCGGTCGCCTCGGTGGACCCGCTCAGGCTGCGCAGCCGCACCCGGGCACCCGCCTGGTCCAGCAGGTCGATCGCCTTGTCCGGCAGGAACCGGTCGCTGACGTACCGGTCGGAGAGCGTCGCCGCCGCGTCCAACGCCTCGTCCCCGAACCGCACCTGGTGGTGCGCCTCGTAGGCGTCGCGCAGCCCGTGCAGGATCTCGATCGTCTCCTCGACGCTCGGCTCGGGCACCAGCACCGGCTGGAAGCGGCGCTCCAGCGCGGCGTCCTTCTCCACGTGCTTGCGGTACTCGTCCAGCGTCGTCGCGCCGACCACGCTCAACTCCCCGCGCGCGAGCGCCGGCTTGAGGATGTTGCCGGCGTCCATCGAACCCTCGCCGCCACCACCCGCACCGACCACGGTGTGCAGCTCGTCCAGGAACAGGATCACGCTCTTCCCGGCCGCCGTGACCTCGTCGATCACGCTCTTCAGCCGCTCCTCGAACTCGCCCCGGTACTTGGAGCCGGCCACCAGCGCGGTCAGGTCGAGGGTGACCACCCGCTTCTCCCTGAGGCTCTGCGGCACGTCCCCGGAGACGATCCGCTGCGCCAGGCCCTCCACGATCGCGGTCTTGCCGACACCCGGCTCACCGATCAGCACCGGGTTGTTCTTGGTCCGCCGGGAGAGGACCTCGACGGTCTGCTCGATCTCCTCGGCCCGCCCGACCACCGGGTCCAACCGGCCCGAACGCGCCTCCTCGGTGAGGTCACGCCCGTACTCGTCCAGCGTCGGCGTCCCGCTCTGCCGGCCACCCGGACCGCCCCGCTCGCCGCCCGGGCCACGCTCGTCCAGCACCGACTTCAACGACTCCTGCGAGGGCGCCGCGTTGCGCAGCGCCACCCCCGCCCCCGAACGCTCCTGGTCCAGCAGGGCACCGAGGATGTGCTCCGGACCGATGTACGAAGCGCCGACCGCCTGCGAACGGGCGTGCGCCGCGAGCAGCGCGCGCTTGGCCGAGGGGGTGAGCGCCGGCCGCCCGTCCACCGCACCCGGGGCGCCGGGCGGCAGGGCCTGCTCCAAGTCGCCGGACAGCCGGTCCGGATCGATGCCCGCCCGCTCCAGCATCCGCCGCGAGGGCTCCACCCGGGTCGCCGCCCAGGCCAGGTGGGCCGTGTCGAGGTCACGGGAACCGTCCTCGGCGGCACGCTGCGCGGCCAGCGCCAACAGCTCCTGCGAGGACTCGCTGAGCAGCCGCCCGATCGGCACCCTCTGCACGGCGGGCGGGGAGTCCAGCGGACTCATCCCGAAGAACCGGCTGAGCAGATCGGAGAACGGATCGTTCGATCCGAACGGGGGCATGGTCACGGCCTTCACCTCTCCCAAGCGGTTTGCAGCCACACAAACACAGGCCGTACGACCTCGCCCGTCGAGCCGGCTGGCACCCTGCGGCGCCGTCCCGACCTGCTGCGGGCCGTCCCCGCCGACCAGCAGCCGCACCCCGTGCGCCGTGCGCCGTCGTGCCCCCTACCCGCCTCGCCGCTGTCCCGCCGTCCCACCCTCAGCCGGTGAAGTGGTCCAACAGCACGCCACCGCTGTACGTCACCGCCATCGCCAGCAGCCCGCCCGCGACATTGCGCCCCACCGCCCGCGCCGGCCCGGCCCCGCCCATCCGGGCACTCGCCCAGCCCGACAGGGTGAGCGCGGCCACCACCGACACCACCGTCACCAGCAGCCGCCACGACTCCGGCGGCAGCAGCACCGCCATCAACGGCACCAGGGCGCCCAGCGTGAACGCGGCCGCACTGGCCAGCGCCGCCTCCCAGGGATTGGTCAACGCCTCCGGGTCGATGCCGAGTTCGGTCTGCGCGTGGGCCGCGAGCGCGTCCCGCTCGGTCAGCGCCACCGCCACGTCCCGCGCCAGGTCGTCCGCCAGCCCGCTGCCCCGGTAGTAGTCGGTGAGTTCGTCGAGCTCCCCCTCCGGGTCCTCCGCCAGCTCCCGCCGCTCCTTCGCCAACGCGGCCCGCTCGGTGTCCCGTTGGGTGCTGACCGACACGTACTCGCCGGCCGCCATCGACATCGCCCCCGCCAGCAGCCCGGCCACCCCCGCCGCGAGCAACGCCGTCCGCGAACCGGTCGCACCCGCCACCCCGGTCACGATGCCCGCCGTCGACACCACACCGTCGTTGGCCCCCAGCACCGCCGCCCGCAGCCAGTTCAGGCGCGCCGACAACTCCGCCCGCGTCTCCCCGACCTGCTCCGCCATCCGTTCACCGCTCCCGGGCATCCGACCGCAGGACCCGACCGGTCCCCCCGATCCTCACCCGGCCCCCGCAGGCCCGCCACCCGCATGCACGCGCCGACCGTCCGGGCCGACGCCACCGGCGGCCTCCTACCCCAACAGGGGCGCCACCGCCCGCCGCAGGTCCTCCGGCCCCCGGTAGAGCACCCCGGTCATCCCCAGCGCCACCGCCGCATCGACGTTCTCCTGCCGGTCGTCGACGAACACGCACCGCTCCGGCGCCACCCCGGCCCGCTCCGCGGCGATCTCGTAGATCCGGCGCTCCGGCTTCGCGCTGCCGACCACGGAACTGTTCACCACCTCGTGCGCCAGGTCCGTCAGCCCCAACCGCTCCAGGTCCTCGTCCAACCAGACCGTCGCATTGGTCACCAACACCACCCGGCAGTGCTCCCGCACCTGCCGCAACATCCCCACCGCGACCTCGTCCGCCCAGAACGGCGAGTTCGCGAACGCCTCCGCCAACCCGCGCGCCTGCGCCCCCGACACCCGCCCGGCCAGCCCGCGCGCGATCGACTCCACCCACTCCGCCTTGCCGATCCGCCCCAGCAACAACGGCAGGTCGTTCTCCGGCGCGAAGCCCACGCCCGCCGTACTCCCCTCCCCCAGACCCGCCGCCCGCTCCAACGCCGCCACCCCGGCCCCGTCGAAGAACCGGATCACACCGTCCACATCACACAACACCGCATCAAACGCCCTGGTAGTCACCCCTTCTCCCTACCAGCACCACCACACCCCCCGGCACCCGGGGGGGCGACCGGCGGCCCCAACAGGTCGCACCCGGCCCTCCCCTCACCGGTGAGCGCGACCCCGGACACCAGGGCCCCGGCGCGGCACCGCCGGGGTGGTCAGCGCCACTCCAGCGGGACATCGACGTAACCGAGCAAGGTCGCGGCCTCGTCGGCGGTGACCTGCTGGGGCTGGGCGCCGGGAGTCAGGTCGGTGACGAACGCGGTCCCCTGCTTGCCCTGGACGGAACGGAACAGGAGCTTCTTCCCGTCGGCCGAGACGGCCTTCGGCAGGTTCTTCCGGTCCGTGGCCGGGAGTAGAACGGGACCGGCGGCGTCCTTGGCGTTCTCGTAGTCGTCTGGGTGCATCCGATCGACGTCGAGGGTCCACAGGGAGACGCCGGACGGCCGACTCACATCAGCGGCTGCCGTCAGTCACTGCAGTCAAAAGGCCCGCAGCATGATCGCTGCGGGCCTTTTGCGCTGGTGGGCGCGGACGGTTTCGAACCGCCGACATCTTCTTTGTAAAGCTTGGCGTGTGGGACCGACTCTGACCCGGGCCTTGCCGTACCTGCCTCCGGGATCGCCGTCGGCTCGTGAGCGCCCCCGATTGTCCGTCGCGTTCCGCCCATTCCGGCACGGTTGTGGCACGCCCGGATCAGTCGAAACGTTCCAGCCGCTACCTCAGCATGTCCGTGTGGCCATTGCTGGGATCCACAGCGACACGGAGCGGGATCCAGGAACGGTCCCAGCCGGTCTCGGCACCTTCGTGCGGCCGGAAGTGGAAAATCAGGTGGACCTGCACGCCGCTCATCGTCCGCACGGGCCCCATCTCTGGGCCTGTGACCTCCCAGTCCTCAATGCGGTTTGTCCCGGAAGCCACGAACCTGGTGACGGCGAGATCGCGAGCCTTGTTGTGGTCCATGAGGGGATGATGGGCGCGGTCGCCCGGGCTGTCCACCACTGCATGCGGTCGCCGCCGGCATGACTCAGGCTGAGCGGGGTGGTTCCGTCCTGGGCGGTCGTCGGCCCGGTGGACCATTCACCCCGACAGCTGGGCGCGGAGTATGGTGGCGCCCTTGCCCGGCTCCGAGCCACCAGCCACGGCTGGTTCTAACGGTTCTGGCCTCATGCGGTCCGCTGCTCCCACCCGCACAAGGCGGACTGCTGGCCAACCCCGATGTCCGCGAGATTCTTGAGGGTGCCGCCGGCGGCGTTGACTTCGGCGCGTGCTTCGTAGCAATTGCAGAGGCACGGCGGGTTCCCACGCCCGCGAATGCGGCAGAGGTCATCACACAGTGCCTGCAGCCGCTGGCTGGCATTGGCCAAGTTTCCTAGCTGGATATGACTACCGCCATGACCAGATGAAGGCACCGGAAATCCAGCTAGGTAACACCGGTCGTCTCTCCGACAAGGCGCCCAAGAGGCGCGCCGGCTTCCGCCCTGTGGCCTTCCCTGCGGAGATCGTGACCGACCTGGCGATCGCCCTGCCCAATTCGCCGGCCCCGGCCCGGACGGGCACCTGTTCATCGGGCCCCGCGGCGGCAAGCTCCGCCGGAGCAACTTCCGGGACGACTGGATCCGGGCCCGCACGGCCGCCGGGGTGAGCGCGGACGCCCACTTCCACGACCTGCGGCACACCGGAAACACCCTCGCCTCGCAGAACGGGGCCAGCACCCGGGCGGCGCTGATCTACCAGCACATGACCAGCGACCGGGACCGCGCCATCGCCGACCGCATGGGCGAAGCCGTCCGCCAGGCGCTCGGCGACCAGACGCCGGCGCTGGGGCATCTGGCACGCGGGTGGCACGGGACGAGTAGGACCCCGGAAACGACCGAGGGCCAGTTCGTGAGGATCACTCCTCCGAACTGGCCCTTCGTGTCTGTGGGCGCGGACGGTTTCGAACCGCCGACATCTGCTTTGTAAGAGCAGCGCTCTACCACTGAGCTACGCGCCCCCTGTCGTGGCCTGGTGGGCGTACGACGAGTGCCTAGGGTACCTGGTCCGGGGGGTGGTGTGGGGCCAGGTGTCCGGGTGGGGGTGGGGCGGGTGGTGCGGGTGGGTGGTGATGGTGCGGGCGGGTGAGGTGGGAGGGGGTGACGGGCGAGTGGGGTGATCGGGGAGAATGGGGCCGGATCAGCGGGTCGGAGCAGGGAGCGCGCAGTGACGGTGGCCGGCGGGAGCGGGCGGGGGCGGCGGCGGGCGGGGAGTGCGCTGGCGGACGCGCTGGTGTTGCCCGTGGTACTGGCTGGTGCGTTGGGGGCGGTCGGTCTGGCGTCGGCCGGGACCGGCGGCTGGTGGGGTCGGCGTGGCGCGGGTGAGGGCGTGCGGGCGGGGGCGAGGGAGGCCCGGGCCGCGGCGCAGGAGGCGTTCTACGAGCTGGAGGAGACCCAGCGCGAGGTGCAGCTCGCGGTGGAGACGGTCCGCGCTGCGGAGGACGGGCCGACGGTGCAGCGTGCGCTGGCCGATCTGGCGGCGATCTCCGGCCGGGTCGATCAGGTCACCGTGAACTACCTGGGTGCCCTCGACGCGCACAACCTGGACAGCGAGTCCCTGGACTCGGGCGCGGCGGCGCAGGCCAAGCGCCAACTGGAGGACGTGAAGGGCCAGCTGGGCTCCGCCCGGGCGGAGCTGAACGACTTCCTGAGCCGTCTGCAGCCGACCGTCCAGCACGCCGAGCAGCAGCTGATGCGGGTCACTCCGGCGGTCGAGCAGGCCAAGCGCGCGCTGCTCACCGCCTCGAACGCGTTGGACGAGGCGCGCGGCGCCGGGCTGCGAGCGGATGACCTGGCGGCCCGGTTGGCCGAGCTGGCGCCGGAGCTGGGGCGGCTGAACGAGGGCCCGGCGCGGCACGGGGTGGCCGGCACCCTGCAGCGGGCGGACGACGTGCGGCAGCGGGCGGAGGTGATCGCCGCCGACGCCGCGCAGTTGCCGGAGCGGGCACGGGAGATCGACCGGCGGGTGGCGAGCCTGCGGACCCGGATCCAGGCGCTGGAGACCAAGGCCGGGACGGTGGAGCCGGCCCTGAGCGAGTTGCGCCGCCGGTTCAGCGCCGCCTGCTGGCAGGACCTGCAGCGGGTGCCGGACCAGGTCGCGGAGACCGGGCGCGCCGCCGAGCGCAAGCTCGCCGAGGCGGCCCGTGCCCGGGACGAGCAGCGCTGGGCGGACGCCACCGGCGCGATCGGGACGGTCCGCGCGCTGCTGGAGACCGCGGACGGCTCGGTGGCCGCGGTGAACGACCGGCTGCGGCAGCTGAACGAGGTGCAGCACGACCCCAACCGGGAGATCGAGCGCGCCCGCTTCGCCATCCGGGACGCGCAGCGGTTGGCGATGGCGGGGCGCAGCGCGCCGGACCCGCGGCACGCCGCCCCGTTGGACGAGGCGGTGGCCCGGCTGGACCGTGCGGTGGCGACGTTGGAGGCGGCCGGCCGGCACCCCGACTACTGGGCTTTCCTCACCGAGCTGGCGGCGGTGCGGGACACGTCGGCGCGGGTGATCGGGCTGATCCGCGGCGACCTGGGCGGGCACCACTGACCGCTTTCCCGGCGGGGTTCTCTCGGTACTCTGCCGGTATGCCACGTTACGACTTCCGCTGCCGCTCCTGCGGCGCCACCTTCGAGCTCCGCCGCCCGATGGCGCAGGCGAACGACCCCGCCGTCTGCCCGCAGGGGCACGAGGACACCACGAAGCTGCTGTCCACGGTCGCCGTCACCGGTGCGGCCGCCGGCCGTCCGGCCCCCGCCGCGGGGGGCGGGGGTGGAGGCGGCTGCTGCGGCGGTGGCTGCTGCGGCTGACCGGCCCCGCCCGGAGTCGGACAGGGACCGGCCGGAGCAGGACGTGAACCGGCCCGGAGCCGACGTGAATCGACCGGATCAGGCCTGAACCGACTGGATCGGGCCTGAACCGACCGGGCTCCGACCGGAACCGGAACAGAACCCCGGCCGAGCCGGGCGGGCCGGACGCGCGCCCGGATCCGACCCGCCGCTACCCCGCCACTACCTCGCCGTGGCCCCCGCCAGGAACCGCCGGACGATCTCCTCCCCCGCTGTCACCCCCACCTCCCGGAGGGCGGTGACGCCGGGGGCCGTCCAGCCGCTGTCGGCGAGTTCACCGTGCCCGGGCCGCCATCCGGCGTCCGCCGCGAGCAGCAGGTCCGCGTCGAGCAGCGAGTCCCCGGCCGCGAGCACGGTGGTCGCGCCGCTGCGCCGTACGACTTCGGTGAGGGCGGCGCTCTTGGTGAGCGGCGCCGGGACCGCGTACACCTTGCGGCCCTGCAGTGAGACCGTCCAGCCGCGCTCGGCGCACCAGCCGGTCAGCTCGTCCAGCCAGCCGGCCGGCAGTGCGGCGCGCTCGACGACCAGGTAGGCGAAGGACTCGTCGGCGACCCGCCGCTTGTGCGTCCACTCCGGGTCGGCGCACACCGCGAGCCGCCGGACGACCTCCTCCAACGGGGCCGAGCCGGCGGCTATCCGCGCGGTGATCTCGGCGCGCCAGTCCGGGTCCGGAACGCCGTCCACCAGCAGTTGCCCGCCGTTGGCGCAGATCGCGTACTCGGGGACCCGGTCCGGCGTCGGGCCGGGCAGCCTGACTCGCTCGTACTGCTCCGTCGTCCGGGTGGTGGTGGGGACGAAGCGGGCCTGCCGGGCGAGGTCGGCGAGCAGTCCGGCGGCCTGTTCGGTCATGTAGGACAGCGGCCGCCCCTGGTACACCTCGACGCAGAGCAGCCGCGGTGCGAGCCGGTCGGGGACGTCCAGGGCGAGCGCCCGGTCGGAGTAGATCAGCGTCCGGTCGAGGTCGCTGGCCACCAGAACACCCATCAGGATTCCCTCCCCTTCGGGGACGCCCCGTGCGTCCCCGACACTGTCGATTCCCCGGACCCCACCGGTTCCCCGGACCCCACCGGTTCCCCGGACTCCACCGGTTCCGCCGACACCGTCGGTTCCCCGGACCCCACCGGTTCCGCCGACCACCCGTCGGTCCTGGCCGGCCCCGCCGACCGTCCGTCGGCCCCGGTCGCCCCGCGGCTGTACCGCGGATGGATCAGGCCGACGCAGGTGTACGGCAGGCCGTCCACCTCCTCGACCTCGACGCCGCGTTGGGTGGCGAGCAGCCGGACGTGGTCCAGGTCGGCGCCGGCGCCGCGACGGGCGAGGATCCGCCAGGGGACGCGGCGCAGCAGCACCCGGGTGGTCTCGCCGACGCCGGGCTTGACCAGGTTGACGTTGTCGATGCCGTACTCGGCGCTGATCCGCTCGACGGCGGCCCAGCCGGCCCAGTCGGGCGCCCGGTCCGGGTCGGCGGCCAGCCGGTCGGCGCCCTCGACCGCCGGTGCGCGGACCTCTTCGAAGCACGCGGCCACGGCGTCCAGGAACACCGCCGAGACGTCGCTCCCGGCCAGTTCGGCGTAGTGCTTGGCCCCGTGGAAGTCGTCCGGGCCGATCAGCCCGGCCCGCAGGACGGTGCGCGAAACCAGCCCGGACACCGTGGAGTTGAGGCAGGCGGACGGGATGAGGAAGTCGTCCCGGGTGCCGTACGTACGCACGCAGCGGCCCGGGTCGGCGAGCACGGCGAGGTCCGGGTCGAAGCCGGTGCCGGCCAGCGCGTCGGCGAGTTCCCGGGTGATCGCGCCCTTGCCCGTCCAGCCGTCCACGAACACCACGTCCTGCGCGCGGTGGTGGGCCGCCAGGTACCGCAGGGCGACCGGGTCGATGCCGCGGCCCCGCACGATCGAGACGGCGTAGTGCGGTACGGACAGGCCGTGGGCGAAGGCCAGCCAGCGTCGGACCAGGACGCCGACGGGCGTGCCGGCCCGGGCGAGCGAGGCGAGCACCAGGCCGGGGCCGCGTTCGCGCAGCAGCGTCTCGGCGACGGTGGCGACGGCGAGCGCGATCCGGCGGGCGGAGCCGTGCAGGGCCTGGTGGAACAACTCCTGGTAGGCGGGACTGGGCTGGTACTCGACCGGAAGCGACTCGGCGTAGTGCGCGCCGCCGTTCTGCACGGCCTCCTCGCGCTCCTCGGTGGGGGCTTCCAGTGCGACCCCGGAGAGGTCCTTGAGCAGCCACGCCACCTCCTCGGCCCGGTAGGAGGAGAACGCCGGCCCGTACAGCGGCGCCGGCAGCGCGGACGCCGACGGCACCGGCCCGTACAGCGGCGTCGGCAGCGCGGACGCCGACGGCACCGGACGGTGCGAGGGCAGCACCGCGAGCACCACCCGGTCGGTGACCTGCCGCAGCTGGCCGAGCAGCGCCCGCTCGCCCCGGTGCAGCGCCGGGGTGTCGGCGACGTCGTCCACGACCAGCACGACGGCGTCGAAGCGCCGTGCCGGGTCGCTGCCGGGGGCGACGTTGTACGCGTAGCGCTCGCGCGAGGCGTCGTCCTGCGGGTCGTCGTGGGCGGGGAAGGCCAGCCGGGTGCGGATGGCGTAGCCGGGGTCGTCCACCGCGAGGACGGGCGAGCGGGTGGTGGTGGAGTACCGGACGCGGTCTCCGCCGAGCCGCTCTGCCAGGGCGTCGGCGAGGCGCAGCGGCGTGTACATCAGTTCCTCGGAGCCGAGCACCAGCACTCGCCGTGCCTCGGCGGGCAGGGCTTCGGCGAGCTGCCCGGCGAGCCGGGGCAGGGCGGCGTCCAGGCGGGCGCGGTCACGGGCGGTGAAGCCGTGCCGTCCGCCGTCCGGGAGTCCGGCGGGCCAGTCCAGTGCGACCCGGGCCAGCGGCGCGGCGACGGCGCCGACCGGGGCCGCGCCGTCGGCGGCCAGGTCCGCCTCGGCGGTCGACATCTCCGCGATCAGCTGCTGGGCGCGGTCCAGGAGGTCCTCGGGCAGTTCGACGCCACCGTTCGCGGTGGCCACCAGGTCCAGCCGGACGCCGAGTCCGGTGGCGGTCTCGGCGAGCCGGTCCCGGTCGGCGGCGGAACGCAGGTCGACCAGGGCGACCACGACGTAGTGGTCGCGCGGATGGCGGGCGTGCAGTTCTCGGATGGTGTTGAGGACCGTCCGTCCGGTCGAGAACTCGTCGTCGACCAGCACCAGCGGCCCGTCCCCGGCGAACAGGGCGGGGTCGGCGGGGAGCAGCAGGTGCGAGGTGGCGTGCGAGTGCTCCTCCTCGAAGCCGCCGAGCGGGGGGATCCCGGGCACCGGGCGGCGGGTGGAGTGCAGGTAGGGGGCGTCGAGGCCGTCGGCGACGCTGTGGCCGAGGCCGGTGGCGGTCTCCGCGTAGCCGAGCACGACGGCCCGCGCGGCCGCCTCTTCGCCGAGCAGTTCGCGGACCCTGCGGCCGAGGTCGAGTCCGGCGCCGTGGACCACCGAGGGGCGCTGCGGCACGTGTTTGCCGAGCACGTTGGAGACCAGCAGGTGGGCTCGCTTGCGGTTCTCCCGGAGGGCCAGGCCGACGAGTTCGGGGAGGCGCTCGGAACCGGTCAGCGCGATCCCGGTCCGGTCGGCGACCCAACGGCCGGTCCACGTCTGGGGTGTTGCTGTCACTGCTGGTCCTGCCTTCGATGGTGCGATGGTGCGTTCGTCTTGTCCGGCTCGCCGGGCCCGGCCGGTCACATCCTCCCCTGCGTGCCCGGCCCGCCGAGCCCTCAAGCCCGGCCCCGCCCGGCGTGCCCGCCCCTCCCCGGCATGCCCGCCCCTCCCCGGCGTGCCCGCCCCGCCCGTGCCCCTTCCTATCCGCTTCCTATCCGCCGTACGGGAACCGGAGGGAACGGCCGGGCCTCAACCACACAAACAGGCCGACAGCAGTTCCGCGAAGCTGACGTCCTCCCGGGCCACTCCGAACACCTCCGCCCGTAGCAGCACCCGCTCCGCCCAGGCCCGGTGCGGCCGGGCCTCGTTCATCTTGTTGGTGTACGCGGAGCGCAGCACCCCGCCGCCGTCCTGCTCCTGCCGGAGGATGTCGCGGGCGTCGCAGTACTCCTCGTGCGTGACCACGGAGAGGGCGTGCACGGCAGGCACGTGGCTGGGGTGGATGCAGGTCTTGCCGAGCAGGCCGTTGGCCCGGTCGAGTTCGACCTCCCGGATCAGCCCGTCCAGGTCGTGTTCGATGATCCGGCGGCGGACCTCCTCACCGGAGGTCCGGGTGGTGCCGCCGCTGCCGCCGGCGGCACCGCCGACCGTGCCGCCGCCGGCGAACGAGCCTTCGGCGAACGGGGTGCGGCGCAGCTGGGGCTTGAACATCCGTTCCTGCACCGGGAAGTACTCCCAGACCGGGCCGGTGACGGTGTGGCCCGTGCCGTCCGCCCGGCCGAGCACGTTGACCACGTCTCCGATCACCGCCGCGACCAGCGCGACGTCGTACGCGGTGAGGTCGGGCGAGCGCCGCAGGCCGTACGCGGAGCAGAGGTCGGTGACGCCGAGGCGCAGGGCGAGCACCCGGTCCCGGTGCCCGGCGAGCAGTCGGGCGATGCCGAAGAGCTGCTCGCGGCGGGTCTCCAGGTGGGCCAGCTCGGGCGATTCCAGGACGGGCATGGCGAACAGCCGCCGTCCGGTGGCGGCTTCGGCGGCGGCGAGTGCGGCCAGGTAGGCGCCGCCGTTCTCCGGGGTGAACTTGGGCAGGACGAAACCGCTGAGCAGCTCGACGGCCGGACCGAGCCGCTCGGCGAGGTCGGGAATCTGGGCGGCGGCACGGACCCTGATGAAGAGGAGGGGATGACTCTGTGCGCAGTCGGTGAAATCCTTGACCAGGTCATTCAGCTGCTCGACCAGGTTCCGCTCCCCGGCGTCGACCTCGTGGTCGGCGATCGCGTCCTCCAGGCAGAGCACCATCGAGACCACGCCCCGAGCAGCCTGTTTGCGGATGTCGGCGGCGAGCGCGGGCCTGGTGGCGGGGCTGTAGAGGGTGCCGCCGAGCGCGGTGGCGAGCACCTCGGGCTCGCTCTGCGCGGTGAACGCGCGCGGCTGTTCCACGAAGAGCCGGCCGCGTACGTCCTCGGCGAGGTGGCCGAAATGGCGCAAGGTGCTCTCCTCCAGGAAGTGGACGGGCCTCCGGCCCCCTGCCGACGACGCTCCTGCCGACCGGACGACACCCTGGTCAACCGGCCGACCGGGCGCCCTGGTTCCCCGGACGCGTCACCCTCGGACGCCCCTCCGTCGAACCCCCCGGGGGCCTTTCGACCGCCCATCGTACGGACGGGATCCGGCCGCCCCCGGTTCCCCGGCACTGAACTCCCGGAACATCCCGGTCCACTTGGACGATCATGGGCTCCCGGGCGACAAACCTCGGGAAGCGCAAGTCTTGGCAAAGTCCGACCCGACGCGAACCGGTCCGGTCACGTTGTCCGAAGGGGTGGCGAACAGGCAGGATGGTCCGCTATGACGCACGTGATGGCCAAGGGCGCCAACATCGCACTGCCGGCGGCGGCGGTCCGCGCCGTGCTGCGCTGGAGCGCCGCGCCCGGTGCGCCGGACGTGGACGCGTCCGCGCTGCTGCTCGGCGCGACCGGCAAGGTCCGTTCGGACGCCGACTTCGTCTTCTACAACCAGCCGCGCCACCCCTCCGGCCTGGTCCGCCACCTGCCCAAGCAGCAGACCTCCGGCGGCGCCGAGATCATCGACACGATCGAGGTCGAGCTGGGCAAGCTGCCCGCGGACGTGGACCGCGTGGTGCTGGCGGGCTCCTCCGAGGGCGGGCCGTTCCGCACGGTGCCGGGCCTGCGGCTGCTGCTGTTCGACGCCACGGCCGGCGAGGGCGTGGCCGCGCTCGCCGAGTTCGAGATCAGCGACGCCGAGAGCGTCACCGCGCTGGTCGCGGGCGAGCTGTACCGGCGGTCCGGGTCCTGGAAGTTCCGGGCGATCGGCCAGGGCTACACCTCCGGGCTGATCGGTCTCGCCACCGACTTCGGCATCACCGTCGAGGACGAGGCGGCGGGCGCCGCTCCCGACCCGGCGCAGTTCCCGGCACCCGCCTCCACCGCCTCCCCGACCGGTGCGGTCGACCCGCGCAGCACCCCGCTGCCGGACCGGCGCCCGACCGCCCCCGAGCCGGGCACCTTCACCCTGGCCCCGGCCGTCCCGCAGCCGCAGGCCCCGGCCACCCCGGTCCCGGCCGCCGCCACCGCGGGCGCGTCGACGGGCGCTCCGTCGACCCCGCCGCCGCCCACGGCCCCGCCGACCATGACGCCCCCGCCGTCGGCCCCGCCCACCGCACCCCCGGCCGTCCCGCCGGCCCCGCCCACGCCGCCCCCGGGCCACCGGCCCGGCACCGGCTACGGCTACCCCCAGCAGCAGCCGGGTACGGGGTACGGCTACCCGCAGCAGCAGCCCGGCACCGGGTACGGCTACCCGCAGCCCACCCAGCCGTACCAGCAGCAGCCCGGTACCGGGTACGGCTACCCGCAGCCGAACCAGCCCGTCCCGCCGCAGCCGCACCCGGGCAGCTACGGCTACCCGCAGGCCGGCACCGGCCAGCAGCCGCCCGTCCCGCCGCAGCCGCCGACGGCCCAGCCCCCCGCGCCCACCGGCGAGGAGTTCGCGCTGCCCCCGCAGGGCCCGCAGTTCCAGCCCCGCTGACGCCCGCCCCGGGGCGGCGGCCGCCCGACAGCGGCGGTCCCGCCCCGAACGCGGAGCGACGCGAACGTGCAGCAACCGGAAGGCGCAACGCTCCGAACGCGGAGCGACGCGAACGCGCAGCGACCGGAACCGGCCGGTCACCACGCGGCCCGGTGGGCCCCGGGCCGGACACCGAGACTCCCGCCCCCGCTCTGGGCACCGCCCGGCCCCTCGCCGCCCGGCTCGTCAGTCGCCGCCCGACTGCCCCTTGTAGCCGCGCTGCCACTGCATCCCGAACCCGTACAGCCGGTCGATGTCCGACTGGAACCCGTTGACGTACCGCACCTCGCGGCGCACGGTCAGCTGGTTGTCGCCCGCGTTCTCGATCAGCACCACGGCGCAGGAGCGGGCCGCCCGGGCCCGCTCCTCCAGCTTGATCTCGATCCGCGGCCCGGTCTGCGGCACGATCGTCACGACCGCCTGCGACTGCTCGAAGGCCGGCGTGCCGTCGTAGATGTAGACGAAGATCAACAGCCGCTTGAACTTGTCCTTCTTCTCCAGGTTGACGTACATCGTCTCGCCCGAGGGTGCCCCGTACTGGTCGTCGCCGCTGAGCTTGACGTACGGCGCGTTCTGGAGGTCGCCGAAGAGGCCGCCGAGCGGCTGCACCACGCCCGTGGAGCCGTCGGAGAGTTCGTACATGCAGGCCAGGTCGAGGTCGACGTTCATCGGCTCGTTGCCCTGCGGTGAGTCCGGCTCCAGCGGGCTGAGGATCCGGGGGCTGAAGAACCGCTTGACCGTGTCCCGGGTGCTCGGCCGGCCGGAACCGGCGCGCATCGACCAGTGCAGGTTGACGTAGAGGTAGCCGGTGGTGGCGGCCGACCCGGTGATCGCGTGCTGCGGGGCCGACTTGGTGAGTATGACCTTGTGCTGACCGCCCGGGTTGTCGAAGGTGTAGCTCCGGTCCCCGCGCAGGTACTCCCAGATCGAGACCATCCCGTCCTCTCCCCCCGCTCCCGCCAGGCGATCTGACGGTCCGCCGACCAATGATCGGGCATCGGCCCGGCCGACGGATACCCCGTCCGCTTCCTCTCCTACCCCGTCCGGCCACCACCGGTCACCGACCGGCCGGACCGCCGGGCGCACGAGGCGCGAAGCACCGGGCGCACGGGGCCCGCACCGCCGGGCGCACGAGGGCCGGACCGTCGGGCGCACGAGGGCCGGGTCGCCGGGCACGTGGGGCCGGACCGCCGGACGCGCGGGGCCCCGACCACCGGGCGAACCACGGGCGAACCGCGGGCGAACCGGTGGGCCGATTGGCAGGAGCAAGCCGCCCTCCCGTAACATGCCGCCACTTCGGACGCGATATCGTCTAGCCGCACAGGTGTCCCGTCCGCCCCTGCGCGGGCGCGGTGGGGCACGCCGTGCGGTGACGAACAATCCGTCAGGCAGTGCCCGCGCGGCGGGACCTGACCGCCTGTGTCGCACTGTGTACCTGTCCCCTGCGGAAACCCGAGGCCCGACCCGCAATGAACCTGACCTCCATACAGCTGGTCTGGACCGTCGTCGGCGGCGCAGCCCTGCTGTTCGTCGCCGTCCTGATGGCGACGCTGCGTTTCAAGAACTCGAAGAAGGACGAGGCGACCGACTCCTGGGAGCGCAGTGAGGAGCGCCGCCGCCGCAAGGAGATGATCTACGGCATCTCCTCGTACACGCTGCTGTTCTGCTGCGCCGGTGTCGCCGCCGCGCTGTCCTTCCACGGCCTGGTCGGCTTCGGCAAGGAGAACCTGGGCCTGGCCGACGGCTGGGAGTACCTCGTCCCGTTCGGCCTCGACGGCGCCGCGATGTTCTGCTCGGTGCTCGCCGTCCGCGAGGCCAGCCACGGTGACGCCGCGCTCGGTTCCCGCCTGCTGGTCTGGGTGTTCGCGATCGCCTCGGCCTGGTTCAACTGGGTGCACGCCCCGCGCGGCTTCGGCCACGCCGGCGCCCCGCAGTTCTTCTCCGGCATGTCGATCTCGGCGGCGATCCTGTTCGACCGCGCGCTGAAGCAGACCCGCAAGGCCGCCCTGCGCGAGCAGGGCCTGGTGCCCCGCCCGCTGCCGCAGATCCGCATCGTCCGCTGGCTGCGCGCCCCGCGCGAGACCTACGCGGCCTGGTCGCTGATGCTGCTGGAGAACGTCCGCAGCCTGGACGAGGCGGTCGAGGAGGTGCGCGAGGAGCGGCAGGCGAAGCTGGACGCCAAGGTCCGCGCCCGCACCGCCGACCGCCGCGAGCGCGCCGAGCTGAAGGCCATCTCCCGCCAGGGCGGCGGCATGCTGTCCCGGGCCCGTGGCGGCCGCCAGGTTCCCGCCCTCACGGCTGCCGGAGACGGCCCGAGCACTACGGAGCCTGCCCTAGCCGCGGAGTCCGACGCCACCACCTCGACCTCGCGGACCTCGGCGGGCAGCTCCGACTCGTACGAGCCGGCCGCCCTGGACACCGGCCGCCGCGCCCGCGCCGCCGTCGGTTCCTCGTACTCCTCGTACTCCTCCCCCTCGACGTACTCGTCGTCGTCCTCCTCGACGTACTCGTCCTCCTCCTCGACCTCGTCGACCTCGTCCTCGGCCTCCTCGTCGATCGACGCCTTCGGCTCGTCCCGGCGGAGCTCGTCCATCGACCTGACGGCCGACGACGACACCCTGTCGATGCCGAAGCTGGACTCGCTGGAGCGCAAGCTGCGCGCGATCGAGCAGCAGCTCGGCTGACCGCCCCTCCCGCAGGAACGGGAAACGGCCGCCCCCGGGAAACCCCGGGGGCGGCCGTTCTCGTGTGTGCGGCGGACTCGGCGCCGGTCCCGGTTACTTGCCGGAGCCGGCCGTCCCGGCTACTTGCCGGAGCCGACCAGTTCCGGTTCCTCGTCCGCGCCGTCCGTGCCCTCGCGCCGGTTGCGCAGGATCGACGAGCCGAGCGCGAGCCCGATGAAGGCGACGCCGATCAGGCCGGTGACGATCTCCGGGATGTGGTACTTGATCCCGACGAGCAGGATCGCCGCCAGGGCGCCGATCGCGTAGTGCGCGCCGTGCTCCAGGTAGACGTAGTCGTCCAGGGTGCCCTTGCGGACCAGGAAGACGGTCAGCGAGCGGATGTACATCGCGCCGATGCCGAGGCCCAGGGTGATCTGGAAGATGTCGCTGGAGATGGCGAACGCGCCGACCACGCCGTCGAAGGAGAACGACGCGTCCAGGACCTCCAGGTAGAGGAACAGGAAGAAGGCGGCCTTGCCGGCGACCTGGACGACCGACTTGCCGGACTTCTCCGCCTCCTCCTCGCGCTCGGCCTCTTCCTCCAGGCCGGACTCGAAGATCGACGAGAGGCCGTTGACCGCCAGGTAGGTGATCAGGCCCAGGACGCCGGCGAGCAGAACGGTTTCGGCGTGCTCGGCGGCGAAGAAGCGGGAGGCCAGCACCAGCGAGACCAGGGCGATGACGGTGGAGAGGGCGTCGAGCTTGCCGATCTTCTCCAGCGGACGCTCCAGCCAGCTCAGCCAGTTGTGCTCCTTCTCCTCGAACACGAAGTCCAGGAAGATCATCAGCAGGAAGATGCCACCGAAGGCGGCGATGGCCGGGTTGGCCGCTTCCAGGTACTGGCCGTAGGTGAGGCCCTCGTGGGTCTTGTCGGAATGCAGGGCGAGGTCGATGACGGTCGCGGGGTTGAGCTTCGCGGTGAGGCCGACGACCAGCAGCGGGAAGATCAGGCGCATGCCGAAGACGGCGATGAGCACGCCGACGGTCAGGAAGATCTTCTGCCAGTACGGGTTCATCCGCTTCAACACCGTGGCGTTGACCACCGCGTTGTCGAACGACAGGGAGATCTCCAGGATGGAGAGGATCAGCACGATGCCGAAGCCTTGGGCTCCCCAGAGCAGTCCGGCCGCGATCAGGCCGATGGCGGTGATCGCGAACGACCAGCCGAATGTGCGGAGGAACACGGGAGTTGGCTACCTTTCGGGTTCTGGCCGTGTCGGGGGCGGCCTCGTCCCCGAGACTCCCTGACCGGGCCCCGCCCGGTCAGGTCACCCCCGCACTGCCCTCAGTTCTCATGATCGGGTCGGGTGCGATGGTCCGATTTCCGCCCTTACTGTACGTTCACGCCGAAGTCGAGTGCGATGCCGCGCAGGCCGGAGGCGTACCCCTGGCCCACCGCGCGGAACTTCCACTCGCCCGCGTAGCGGTACAGCTCGCCGAAGATCATCGCGGTCTCGCTGGACGCGTCCTCGGACAGGTCGTAACGGGCGATCTCCTGGCCGTCGACCGAGTTGACGACCCGGATGTAGGCGTTGCGGACCTGCCCGAAGTTCTGCAGCCGCGCCTCGGCCTCGTAGATCGAGACCGCGAAGACCACCTTGTCCGCCTGTGCCGGGACCAGGTCCAGGTTGACCAGGACCACCTCGTCGTCACCCGTGTCGTCGCCACCGGTGAGGTTGTCGCCCTGGTGCTCCACCGAGCCCTCGGGGCTCTTGAGGTTGTTGTAGAAGACGAAGTACTCGTCACCGAGCACTCGTCCGCCACCGCAGAGCAGGGCGCTCGCATCGAGGTCGAACGGTGCGCCCGTGGTCGAACGGGCGGACCAGCCGAGGCCGATCTGGACCTGCGTCAGGTTCGGCGCGGCCTTGGTGAGCGAGACGTTGCCGCCCTTGGCGAGCGTGACCACCATGACGTTCTTCCTCCCTTGCTTCTCCCGGGGCGCCTTCCAGGTGTAGTCCCCCGCGGCCCCGGCCGACCGGCTCCGGTCGGCTGAACTTCCTGAACTCACATCCTCGCAGCGCGCCGGGCCGTCGCGGCACCGGGTCGGACGAACCCCCGACCGGCCCGCGCCCGTCCGTACGAACGGCCGCGCGCGGGGCCGCCCGCACACCCCGCGCGGACGGCCGCGGGCACGGGCCCGGCGGCCCCGCGGGCGCCGGTACGAAACCGGGGCGGCCCGGACCTCCACGGTCC
>NZ_JBHWCL010000061.1:0-49709 GCF_042735125.1 Kitasatospora sp. NPDC059599
GGCCCCCTGCGGCCGCCGGTGCCCCCGGCGCTCGCCCCCCGCCCCCACCTCCCCAGGGTCTGGCGTGCCTACGGGGCAGGGGGGGCCGGGCCGCGCCCGCGCGGCCGCGCGGCCGCCGCACTGTTCCGGCCGCCTCCGCGGTCCGCCCCGTCTGCCGGGGCCCGTCACCCCGGGTCGCCCTCACGGCGTCGGGCGGCCTGGGGTGAATGGGCGGCGCGGGGTCACTGGACGATGACCGCCATGTCCTGGTACGTCGCGTAGCCGGCGTCGAAGGTGGCCTCGCTGATCCAGGACTCCCCGCGGTTCGGGTCGTCGATCAGGAGCTGGCCGTCACGGACCGCGGAGACGACCACGGTGTGCTCCGCCGGCCCCGCGTAGAGCACCTGGCGGCCGTCGTAGGCGGTGTACGAGCCTGCCGCGACATCGCGCCAGCCGTAGTTGACCCAGACGATCGCCGGATGGCCCGCGGCCACCTGCGCGCGCACCTGGGACGGGCTGACGCCCTGCCCCGCCTGCACGACCGAGAGGCCGTAGGACCGCGCGGCCTGGGCGACCGGCGGGTAGTAGACGCCGTAGCCGGTACCGGCCGCCTCCGAGCCGTTGGGATCGCCGACGAAGGCACGGTACGGATCTCCGGAGAGCGGACCCGAGACGCCCACCTGGTAGTGCACCCGGTCGACGCCGATCCGAGCGAGCACGGCCTGGTCCCCGACCTGGACGCCGCGGGCCGCCAGCACCATGCGCAGCGATGCCGCCTCGCAGTCGTTGGCCAGCTGCTGGGAGTAGAACGGGACCCCGGTGGCGGCGGCGCTCGACGGTGTGGCACAGAGCAGTGTGGCCGCACCGGCCAGGGCGGCGGCCAGCGCCGTCAACCGCCCGCCGCGCGGTAACCGCCTGGCCCGGCGATGCGTGGGCTGCGGGTTGCGCGCGCGGTCGCGGACGTGGTCGCGGACGTGCTCGCTCCTCGTCATGGCGCTTCTCCTTCGCTGGATTCCCCCTTCCATGGCACCTCGTCCTCGCCCGTCCCGCAGCTGGGGAGACGGGGCGTGCCGGTGGGGGCCACGGTGCGCGACCTTCCGGAGTCGTTCCTGGCGGCACGGCGCCGGGGGGAGAACACGGCGGGAGGGGACCGGCGACAGCGCCTCCGCTGCCGCCGGCCGGGCGTGGTGCGGCAGGCTCCGAACCGACGCCCGGGAGCGTGCCGGTGCACCGGCCGCCGTGCCACCGTGCACCCCGGCCGGCCCGGGGTTCGCGCCGCCGGGGGGCCTGTGGGTCAGCCGACCCGGGTGAGGCGGGCGGGACGGGAGGTGGGTCCGTCGACCGGCGCGGGCGGCTGGTCCTGGTCGGGCCGTTCGGGGTTGGCGAGCAGGATGGAGCGCTGGAGGCGGCGCAGCGCGGAGGACGGCTCCATGCCCAACTCCCGTACCAGGGTGTTCCGCAGGCGCTGGTAGGCCTCCAACGCCTCGCCGCGCCGCCCGGAGCGGTGCAGGGCGACCATGTACTGCCCGTGCAGGCTCTCGTGGGTGCGGTAGCGGTCGACCAGGACGGTGAGTTCGGCGAGCAGGACGCGATGGCGGCCGAGCCTCAGGTCGGCCTCGATCCGCTGGTCCAGTGCGCAGAGCCTGGTCTCCTCCAACCGCTTGGCCTCGACGGCGAGTTGGCCCCCGACCGGGATGTCCGCGAAGGCCGGGCCGCGCCACAGGGCGAGCGCCTCGCCCAACTGGCGGGCGGCGAGCGGGAAGTCGCCGGCGTCCATGGCGCGGTAGCCGTGCCCGGCGAGGCGGTCGAACTCCTGGAGGTCTACCAGGCCGCCCCCGCTGTTCAGCATGTAACCGCCCGCCGAGGTGACCAGGACGTCCTTGGCGCAGGAGGCTCCGGGACCGTCCTCGCCCTGGGCGAGCGCGCGGTCGATGAGGTCGCGCAGTTGCAGGACGTAGGTCTGCACCGTGGTGCGCGCGCTGCGCGGCGGGCGGCCGCACCAGAGTTCCTCGGCGAGGACACCGGCCGGGACGACCTGGTCGGCCCGTAAGGCCAGCAGGGCGAGCACCTGCCGCGGTTTCGGGGCGGTCGGTACCACCGACGCCCCGCACAGTCGGACCCCCAAGGCCCCCAGCACCCGGATTTCCATGACGACCACCCCAAATCCAGACGGATCGGCGACCCCGACGGCCGCCGACCGGGCGGGTGCTCCGCTGCTCGGCGCTCCCGCGAGACAGTGCGGAGAGACCGGTTGAGCACCCGACGCCTATCCAAAAACAGGACGGACGGTTTGTCAATACAAAACCGAACGCGCTGTTTGTTTTTGGGCGGAGCAATCGCCCCTGGAGCGGGTCGACGGCTTCAACCGATCCGCGCCGGCCGCCCGCCCGACCCACCGGGACGAGACGAAACCGACCCCCGCACCCCCGCCGAGCGGAGCGCACGGAGCGGACAGAAACACATGGAACGGACAGAGCAGACGGAACAGACGGAGCGGAGCGAAACCGGGAGCGACCGGTACTGCCGGCCGAGCGGATCGGGGGCGGAGCGCCGACGGAGGAAACGGAGGAAGCGGAACCCGGCGTGTCAGACGGAGCCGATCCCGCCGGCGCCCGCCTCCGCCTCGACCTCGGCCTCCGCCTCGGCCTCGCCTCCGCCGGTCTCCACGGCCCGGGCCGCCTCCAGTTCGGCCACCACGCGGCCGCCGCGGTCCATCCCGAGGTCGAGGGTGGCGAGTACCCCGGGCACCGCGATGCTCGGCATCAGGTGCTGGTACAGCGCCGCGATGCGACGCTCCAGGTCGGCCCGGCCGGACAGCTTCTGGGACTGGATCTGCACGCCCGTCCAGGCCCCGGTCACCAGCCACGCCGTCTCGGCGGGAATCACCTGGGGCAGCAGTTCGCCCCGCTCGCCGGCCGACACCAGCACGCCCTCGGCCCGCTGGATCCACCCGGGCGCGGCGCCGCCGCTGAAGTCACCGAACACGTCCTGGCCGAGCGAGAGCCGCGCACCGGCGCTCAACAGCGGGTCGCGCGGCATGAGGTGGGCGACCACCATCCCGAGGTCCACGAACTCCTGGAGTTTGCAGTGCCGTTCGGGGAGGTCGTCCCGGCCGAACTGCTCCTCGACGACCCCCTGGGCGAGTTCCCGCTTCGACGCGAAGTGGAAGTACACCGCACCGCGGGTCACGCCCGCGCGGGCGACGACCTCGCCGATCGTGGCCCCCTCGTAGCCGTACTCGTCGAAGACCGACGCCGCCGCCTCCAGGATCAGTCGACGCGTCCGGACCGCCCGCTCCTGCCGCACCACCGCAACCACCCCGCCCGAAACGCTCGGCAAACAAAACCAAACACCCCGTATCTTACCCGTCGGGCCCGTGGACGATCCCTGCGTCCCAGGTCACATAGGGCCGTCCTTGAGCGATGAAAAACCGCGTGGACGGTATGGGTCGCCCAGGTGGCCGGGACCTCCACTGGAGGCCGCCGAACCGGAACAGCAGCTCCTACTTGTGGCCGCCACTCCCGCGCGGAGCCCCCTCGTGATAATGAACTCGTCAAGTCCGCGTCATGAAGTCGCCGCAGGTCAACCGGCCTTCACCAATCCGACACAGCCCATGGAAGGGGTCGAAGCCCCTACCCGGACGCTCGAACACCCATGCTCGGCCGCCGACGAACCTTCGTTCTGGCTCCTTGAAAAGCAAACCGGTAGGTACGTATCTTACGAGCCCTGAGCAGCCCACCCCGCCCGTCACGGCCTTTCGGAGCGCTCCCCATGACTCTGCTTGCCTTCCGCACGCCTGCCGCCGCCCTCACCACCGTCGAGGCCCCCGGGACCGTCCCCGGCCCGGGCCCGACCACCGGCCCGGCACCTCGCCTGACCAGCACCGTCGCCAAGGAGTACGTCCACCGGGCCTGCCACGCCGAGGTCTTCCTGACCGGCAGCCGGCAGCTGAACGAGACCACCTTCGCGGTCTCCGCGCAATGGCCCCGGGCGCACACCTTCTTCAGCACTCCGGACGGCACCCGGCACGACCCGATCCAGGCCGCTGAAACGATCCGCCAAGCCGGGCTCTACCTCGCCCACACCCAGTTCGGCGTCCCGCTCGACCACAAGTTCATGATGTGGAACCTCGACTACACCACCCGGCCGCGCCATCTGCTGATCGGAGCGGAGCCCACCGACCTCACCATCGAGGCGAAACTCCTCGCCCAGCCGCGCCGCAACCGCACCTCGGTCGACTTCACCCTGAGCACCGTCGTCCGGCGCGGCCCGCACCTGGCCGCCACCGGCTACGCCCGCTTCACCACCGTCCCGGGCTCGACCTACCAGCGGCTCCGCCGGGGACGCCACGACGTCGACGCCCTGCCCGTGCCCGGCACGACCGCCGAGCCGCTGGCGCCGGCCCGGGTCGGCCGGCTCCGCCCGTGCGACGTCGTCCTCGCCCCCGCCGACGCACCCGGCACCTGGCACCTCACCCCCGACTTCTGGCACCCCATCCTCTTCGACCACGCCAACGACCACATCCCCGGCATGGTCCTGCTGGAGGCGGCCCGCCAGGCCACCAACGCGCTCGCCAATCCGGCGACCGTCACGCCGACCGCCGCCGCCACCACGTTCCACCGCTACGCCGAACACGACGCACCGACCATCATCACCGCCCGGCACACCCCCGGCGGGGACCCGGACGCCCTCACCACCACCGTGACCGGCCACCAGCACGGCGAGCCCATCTTCACCACCGTCCTCACCGGACACCCGGACCACCGCTGACCCGACGCCCGCCGCCGCACCGCGCGGGCAGCCGGTACGGCCGGGACCGCCGCAGCGACCCGCACCACCCCGAACGGCCCACCCGACCTCCTCGACGCTCTCCCGTGGTCATCGCACCGCGTGGTCGGCTCGACCAGGCCGCCATGAGTTCAGGCAGACGCCCGACCGGGTTTCCCGGCCGGGCGTCCTGCGTGGTCGGCCGTCGAGCGCGGCGACCACGGCCGAAGTCCTCCGGAGACCGGGCGGTCAGGTCGGCGCCGTGGGGACAGCACTGCTGCAGCCGGTCGTTGGCGATCTCGTTCGAGGAGCGCTGCCGGGGCCGGCAGACGGCAGACGGCAGACGGCAGACGCGGACCGGAAGGTCGGCGGCGGGGGTGCACCACGCCGCGCGCCACCGTCTCGGCTCCCCGGCCGCGCACCGGTCCCGAGTCAGCGACCGCACCCGGTGGGCGGACAGGGTCGGGGCGTTGCGGCATCCTTCGGGACCCGAGCCTCGGCCCGGTGGGCAGTCCTCGTCCGGGCACCGAGGTCCGCAGGTCCTCAGGCCGACGGTGCTCGCACACCGGCGGTGCTCGGACACCGGTGGTGCTCGGACACCAGCGGAGCCGCACGGGGGTCGGAAGCGGACACGGACGGGAAAGGTCACCGCCGGCCCGGCGCCGAGCGCCCCGGACGGCGAGTGCCGACCGGAACGAACGTCACCGCGGCGGATCCCGGGCGAGAACGCACCACCCCCTCGGTCTGGCACCGGAACGAACACCTGCGCGAGGATGTCAGCCCTTGAATCCGCTGCCAACGGGAGCACGCCGTGAGTGAAGTCGCTTCGCACCAGCACGAGTTGATCAGACTGACGGACCGCCCCGGCACCGACGACGCCCCCGGCCGGGACGGGCGGACCGGTGGCCGCGCGGTCCGCGTACGGGTGCTCGGACGGCACGCGCCGGGCTCCCCGCTCGGGCACGACTGGCTGGACTGCGAGATCACCGTCACCGCCGACTCGGTGCGCGGACAGTTCGTCACCCTGGTGACCGATCGCCATCTGCAGCGCTGGGAGACCGCGTTGGACCGGCTGCGCCAGGGCTTCGCGGTCCGCTGGCTCGACGAGGAACACGGCCCGGAGCTGAGGATCGAACCCGGGCGGCCAGGCGGGCTCTGGGTGACCGTCTCGGACACCGAGGACTCGGGCGTCACCCTCCGGGTCGTCCTCTCCCCCGCTGCGGGCTGGCTGGACGAGCAGCACGCGCTGCTCGCGCTCGTCCGGGACGCCTACCCGCCCGGGGAGATCGCCCCCGGTGTCCCGGCCTGGCGCGGGACGCCCGCGGACGACGACTGACCACGATGACTGATCGATCGTCAATGTCCCTGTACAGCTCGCCCTGACATCCGTTCCGGCGAGCGGTCGGTAAGCGCGAGAAGGAACAGCAGGGTCGCGCCGCCGAGCATGAACAGCGTGAGGTGGTGCAACCCGTCCCTGGCGGCTCCGCGGGGAAGGAAGGCGGCGTTCACGGCGGAGGCGGCCAGCGCGCCGAGGCAGGTGAACGTGCGCAGCAGCCCGGCCGCGGAGGCCATGGCGGCCGGGTCGGCCTAGTGGTGGAGAGCGGTCCGGGTGCCGGGCCCGATCAGCCCCCGCGGGATGCCCGCCACCGCGCCCACCGCGCCCAGCACAGCGCCGCCGGACCGTCCGCGCGCGCCGCCAACAGTGCGGCGCAGCTGGGAAGCCGGCACACGGCGCCGACCAGGAGCTTGCCGCGGACTGCGGCCGGTGAGACCGGACACCGCGAGAGCGGTGGACGAGAGCGGCAGCAGGACCAGTCCGGCACCGCCGGCGGACAGGCCGCGCCCCTCCTCCAGCCGCTGGGTGCGGCCGTAGCGGCAGGCGAAGGCGACCGTGTAGCCGTGGAGTTGGCGTACGCAGGTGGCGAGTGGCGGCCGGTTGGGGCGAGCGCCCGCAGGTCGATGAAGGGGCTGCGGGCCCGTGCTTCTCGGACGGCGAAACCGACGGCGGCCGGGAGGGCCGACAACGGCAGGTACCAGCGGTCCGGACTCGGCTCCATCAGGAACAGCATCAGCGGGAGCAGCAGGGCGGCGAACAGCGAGATCCCGGCGAGGTCCAGGCGGTCGGGCCGGTCCGGCCGATCCGGCGGTCGACGGTCTGACGGCCTGACGGGCTCCGGAGATCGCGCCGGCCATCCGGGCCATGGGGCCGGCCCGGTCGCGGCGTTCGGCGGGCACGGGCAGGCGGGCCGGCCCGAGCGCCAGGCAGGCCGGGGACAGCGGGATGTTGACGGCGAGGACGGTCCGCCGGCCACCCGCGCCGATCAGCAGACCGCCGAGGGCCGGCCCGGCCACGGCGACGGCCCGGCCACGGCGACGGTCTGGACACGGCGACGGTCCGGTTCGCGACGGCGAGCACGGACGGCACCCCCGTGGGGCTGGACCGTCCGATGCGCTCGGCCTCGCCGCGGGTGAGGTGCATCGCGGCGGGATACGCCGGCGAGGTGCCCAGCCCGAGCAGCACCCGGGCGACGACCAGCAGTCCGAGCGAAGGGGCGAGTGCGCCGGCGGAGGCCGGGCCGTCGGTGACCAGTCGGCTGAGCACGGCGGTCCGGAAGGGGTGAGGTCGCCGGTGTCGCCGGCCTCCCGGAGCCTACGGCGCAGCCGGCTGAAGACGATGCGCAGCTCGCGGGCAGCCAGGGCGACGGGGGCGACGGGTTCTGCGACGGGAGCAGAGCCGGAAGCGACAGCGGGAGCCGCGGGAGCAGTCGCAGCAACGACGGCAGCGGGACGGGCGCTTCGCTTCTCGGCCTTCGCTTCTCGGTCATCGTTCCACGGCAATGTCACCGGTCTGGTGTCTCGTCTGGACTGAAGACCTCACCGGACTGCGGGGACGGCCCGCCTCGGTCGCCCGGAATAATGGCGGCATGACCGACAAGCAGCTCCGCATCGTCCTCGCCGAGGACTCGGTGATCCTCCGGGACGGGATGGTCGAACTCCTCACCGCGCGCGGCTGTGCCGTGGTCGCCACCGCCGGCACGGCGCCCGAGTTGGTCGCCGCCGTCACCGAACACCGGCCCGACGTGGCCGTGGTGGACATCCGGATGCCACCGACCCACACCGACGAGGGGATCCGGGCGGCCGTCGAGATCCGTGCCACGATGCCCCGGGTCGGGATCCTGGTCTTCTCCCAGCACGTCGAAACCGCCTGGGCCGCCCGGCTGCTGGCCGACGGCGCCGCCGGCGTCGGCTACCTGCTCAAGGAGCGGGTGGCCCGCACCTCCCAGTTCGTGGATGCCCTCCACCGGGTCGCCACCGGCGGCACGGCCCTCGACCCGGAGATCGTCAACGGGCTGATCCGGGGCCCGCGGCGCAACCGGGTGGACACGCTCACCCCGCGCGAACGGGAGGTGCTGGAGCTGATGGCACAGGGCCACTCCAACCGCTCGATCGCCGCGCAGCTCGTGGTGTCGGAACGGGCTGTGGAGAAGCACGTGGCCGCCGTGTTCACCAAGTTCGACCTGCCCGCGACCGATGCCGACAACCGACGGGTCAAGGCCGTGCTCACCTACCTCGCGGAGAACGGCGCGTCCTGAGGCAGGCCCGCAGATCATTCATGAGCACCGCGCATGGGTCGGCTCGTGACCTGAGGGGTGCTCACGGGCTCGGCACATGAGCGTTACTCATGGAGCAGTCATCAGCGTGACTCATGACCGGCTCATGAGCTTCACTCATGGGCCTGGCCCATGAAGGGGGCTCATGGACCGGTCCATGAGCCCCCTTCATGGCATGCCCCGCCCCGATCGGCCCCCGCCGACTGTCCGTCACAGCCCGACGGGGAGCTCGGCGCTGACCACCGTCGGTCCGCCGGGCGGGCTGTCCACCCGCAGTACCCCGTCGACTGCCGCGAGCCGCTCGGCCAGGCCCGCCAGTCCGCTGCCACTGCCACTGCCTGTACCGCTACCGCTACCGGTACCGCTACCGGTGCCGCTACCGGTGCCGATCGAGGCACCTCCACACCCGTCGTCGCGAACGGTCAGCCGGACCCTCCCGTCGACCGCGCTCGCGGTCAGCTCCGCCGACCGGGCTCCGCTGTGCTTGGCCACGTTGGTCAGCAGTTCGGCCGCACAGAAGTAGACGGCCTGCTCGATCGCCTCGTCCGGCCGCTCCCGCAGGTCCAGCCGGACCGTGACCGGCACCGGCGCGGTGGCGGTGAGGCCGGGCAGCGCCTCGGCCAGCCCGCCGTCCAGCGCCACCGGGTGGATGCCGCGGGTCAGCCGGCGCAGGCCCGTGATGGTGTCGTCGGTCTGCCCGCGGGCACGGTCGAGCAGGGTGCGCAGGCGCCCGAGGTCGGGTGCGGCCTGGTCGGTGAGGGCGTCGTCGGCCAGCGACAGGGTGATGGCGAGCGCGACCAGTTGCGCCTGGGTGCCGTCGTGCAGGTCGCGTTCGAGCCGCCGCAGCCGGCCGCTGTTCTCGGCCAGCAGGGTGACCCGGGCGCTCTCCAGCTCGCGCAGCCGCTGCTGCGAGCGCACCGGCCCGAGCAGGGTGCGGGCGAGCGCCCGGTTGGCGCGGCTCAGTGCCCGCAGCACGGCGGGGACCGCGGCCAGCAGCGCGAGGCCGACCGGTACCGCGAGCACGTCCGACCAGCCGATCGGTCGTGGGCCGGGTTCCAGCAGCCGCACCCAGGCGGGGAAGCCCACCAGCCACAGGGATCCGAGCGGCAGCCCGACCGCGGCCAGGAAGCCGAGCACTCCGACCGGCAGCCGCAGGAAGAGGTAGAGCAGCACCCGCCAGGCCACCGGATCGGTCAGCACCACCCGGCCCCGGGCGAGCACCCCGGACGGGCGCGGCAGCGGCGGCGGTTCGGGCACCGTCTCGTCGAGCAGCCACTCGACCAGCCGGCGGTGGAACCGACCGATCCACCGTGCCCCGATCAACGCGGCCACCACGAACGGCAACCCCAGCACGGTGAGCGAGAGCAACACCCCCGCGTAGAGGACGGCAACGGCGTAGACACCGCCGAGCACCCCGAGCGGCAGCCCGAGGACGGCGAACGCGACCTCGTCACCCCGCACCGCCGGCAACCGCCGCCGCTCAGCCGCCGTCCGCGTCACCACCGTCCACCGCACCGCCGTCCGCCGCACCATCCGCCTCCACACGTCCGTCCGTCGCACCGCCGTCTGCCTCACTGCTCACCCGCGGACCGGCCCCAGCATCCACCAGGCACCGTCGGAACCACCACATCCGCCCCGCTCTGCCGCCGTACCAGGCCCTGCCGCCGTACCGCGCCGTTCCACTGCCCGGGGCGGGGGCGCGAGGAGCCGCCTCGCCGTCCACGTCCGCCCCTGCCCGCACCCCCGCCCCCGCCCCCGCGCCCCACACCCGAACCTCACATCCGCGCCCCGCCCACCGACTCGACCGCCGATCCGCCGGTCGCCCACACTCCGGTGCCCACGATCCCCGGCACCGTCAGGACCACCGCCCCCAGCACCACCCACGCACACCCCGTGCCCGGCACCACCGGTACCGCCGACCCGCGCACCGCCCAGCTGAACGCCCCGGAGGCCGCGGCCGCCACCGCCGAGCCCAGCAGCACGCCGACCGCCGTGGTCAGCAGCGCCTCCACGGAGAGCATCCGCAGCAGTTGCCGCCGGGTGGCCCCGATCAGGCGCAGGAGCGCGAACTCGCGGCGCCGGTCGGCGGTCAGCGCGACCAGGGTGTTGACGGTGGAGACCGCCGCGAAGCAGACCAGCAGGCCGAGCTCCGCCTGGCGAAGCCAGATGTCGCTCGCCTTGGTGACGCTGGTCTCGGCGCCGGTCGCCCGGGCCACCCGCTCGGCGGTGCTGGTCATGATCAACATGGTGCCGGAGAGTCCGACCAGCAGCGCCACCGGGACCACCGCCGAGGAGAGCCGGGCCGCGTAGCCGCGCAGGTTGGCGTCGGCCAGCCAGCCCGCCCGCGGGACCAGCGCGCGCACCGGGAGGCCGAGCAGGGCGGCCGGCACCCGGGCCGCGAGCGGCCCGAGCAGGGCGACCGCGACCGACAGCACCAGCGAACCGAGCAGGGACGCCTGCCCCGCCTTGTCCAGTTCCCCGGCCGGCCTGGTCGCAGCCAGCCTCAGCAGCAGCACCCCACCCGCCAGCACCACCACCCCGGCCGACAGCCGCAGAACGCCCGTCCCCCGAGGCCCGCCGGTCCCCTCGGTCAGGGCGACGGCCGGCGCGGGCCGGGTGATCCGGCGGGTCACGGCGGCGGCGGCCGCCAGGGCGACCAGCAGCGCCACCACGAGCGCGATCAGCATCGGCACCGGCGTCCCGGGTACGTGCAGACCCGGCGCGGCCATCCCGCGCCGCTGCAGGGCGGCGAGGAAGGCACGGGCGGCGAGGGAGCCCGCTGCGCAGCCGGGGACGGCCGCCAGCAGGACGGTCGCGAGGACCTGGGCGCGGACCACCCGCCGCACCTGCCGGGGCGTCGCCGCGACCGTTCGCAGCAGGGCCAGGTCACGGTGCTGCTGGCGGAGGGTGAAGCCGAGCGCGTTGACCACGACGAACAGCGCCACCAGCACGGCGATCTCGCCGAACGCCGCGGCGATCACCAGCACGCCCGGCCCGGCCACCGGTGCCCGTGCCACTCCCCCGGGGGCCGTCACCTGTGCGGCAACCAGGGAGCCGAACAGCGTCACCGCCGCCATGGCCAGGAACAGCGCCGCCGCCAGCCCGGCGAAGGCCGCGGGCCGCCGCCGGATCTGTCCGACCGACAGGGCCGTCACGGGACCGCTCATCGCGTTCACCCGCCCAACCGGCTCAGCCGCTCGCCGACCTGCGCGGCGGTGGGCCCGACCAGTTCGTCGACCAGCAGGCCGTCCGCGAGCAGCAGCACCCGGTCCGCGTACCCGGCGGCCACCGGATCGTGGGTGACCATGACGCAGGTCTGTCCGTCGACGTCGACGCCCTCGCGCAGCAGGTCGAGGATGTCGTGCCCGGTCGCCCGGTCGAGCGCGCCCGTCGGCTCGTCGGCGAACAGCACCTCCGGTCGGGCGACCAGTGCCCGGGCGATCGCCACCCGCTGCTGCTGGCCACCCGACAGCTGCCCCGGGCGGTGCCGCTCGCGCCCGGCCAGCCCGACCCGGTCCAGTGCCTCCCGCACCCGGCCCCGCTCCGGTGGCCGCCCGGCCAGCCGGCCCGGCAGCTCGACGTTCTGGGCGACGGTCATCGCCGGCATCAGGTTGAAGGCCTGGAACACGAAACCCATCCGGGTGCGGCGCAGCTCCGCCAGCCGGCGCTCGGGGAGCCCGGACACCTCCGTCCCGCCCCACCGGACGGTGCCCCGCGTCGGCCGGTCCATCCCGGCCAGGCAGTGCAGCAGAGTGGTCTTGCCCGAGCCCGAGGGCCCCATCACCGCCGTGAACGTCCCCGGCGCGAAGGCCACGGACACCCCGCGCAGCGCGCGGACGCCCGCCGAGCCCCGCCCGTACTCCCGGTGCAGTCCCTCCCCGCTGAGGGCCGCGCCCGATACCCCGTCATGTGCCGCCGAGGCTGCGGCTGTCGTCATCCCGTTCATGCCTTCCATCGTGGGCGTCCGGGGCCGGGGGATCGATCGGGCTGGCCCCCGAATCCGGGGTTCGGAAAACCGAACCCCGCAGGTGGTGCCGCGTACCCGAGTCGGAGGTTCGACGTTGGTCGGGTGGAGCTCGCCGTGGTCCCGAACATCCCGCCACCGTCGGTCTCCGGTGTCCGCCGGGAGGCGCCGCAGCCCGTGGAGGGCCGGGCGCCGGGCGCCTGGCGCGTCGGCCACCGCCGGTGCCAAACGATCACCGCGTGGTGTGACGGCTGGGTGTCGGACGCGGCGGATGTCGCGGGGGTCGGCTGACGGTCGTGCCGTGCGCCGTCGGTTGCCTTTCACTAGGGTCACCCGCATGGCTGAGCCCTCCTTCCTGACCGCTGTGCGCGAGTCGTACGACACGGTCGCCGCCGACTACGTCGAACGCGTCCCGCCGCCATCCGAGATGGACCCGCTGTCACGCGCGATGCTGGCGGGCTTCGCCGAACTCGTTCGGACGGCCGATCCGGGGCCGGTCGCGGACCTGGGGTGCGGGCCCGGCCGCGTGACGGCGCACCTGGCCGGGCTGGGGGTGTCCGTCTTCGGCGTGGATCTGTCGCCGAAGATGGTCGCACTGGCCCGGCACGCCCATCCGAACCTGCGGTTCACTGAGGGCTCGATGACCGCGCTGGAGCTGACGGACGACGAGCTCGGCGGCATCCTGGCCTGGTACTCCACCCATCACACGCCCCCGCAGTGGCTGCCGGACGTCTTCGCCGAGTTCCACCGCACGCTCGCGCCCGGAGGCTACCTGCTCTGGGGAGACTACGTCGGCGATGAGCGGCTCCAGCCGACCCACGGCTACGGCCGTCCGGTGTCCTACGAGTCGTACCTCCTGCCCCTGGACCGCGTGGCCGACCTGCTGGACCAGGCCGGACTCGTCGTCACCGCGAGGCTGGAACAGCAGCCCGGCGGACGCGTGACCAGACCGCACGCCTGCCTCCTGGCCCGCAAGCCCGAGACGCCCTGAGGGCTCGTCCCCGGGTGAGGCCGCTCGACGGGGCCGCCGACGATCACGGGACGGGCGGTCGGACCGCCGGTCGAGAGGGCGGCCGCCCCGGCGGATGCGTTTCTCGCTGCAGACACGGGCACGTTCCCGGCACGGCGGGAGCCGGACGGACCCGCCGGTTTCCGCCCCGGGCTCCCCTCCGCCCGGCTCACGGGGGATCATGACCGGGTGACCATCGACCTGCTGCCCGGCTGCGGAGTCCGGCTGCCCGCACCGCTGCCCGTGGTGCGCTTCGGCCTCAACGAGGCCGCGGTGCGCGCGCTGCTGGCCCCGCACGGCGACCTGCTGCCCGGCGGCGTGCGGAACACCTTCGTCTGCGGCTGCCGGTGGGCGCTGGTCTTCGAGCTGCCCGGGGTCGGCGTCACCCTCTGCTCGGACGACCGCGACCGCCTCCGCAGCGTGACGGTCGGCCGCAACCCGGGCGACGACCGCCCGGCCTGCCCGGTCGGCTACCACGGGATCGACCTCCTCGGCTGGCCGGCCCACGAGCTGGTCGAGGCGCTGCGCGCCGAGGGCCTGCCGGTGCCCGATCCCGTCCGCGGCACGCTCCGCCACGGTCCGCTGTACCTCTCCCGCCACCCGGCGCCGCGCCGCCCGGCCACCCCCGACCGGAAGCCGCGCCACGAGGCGCCGTTCACCTTCGACTGCGTCTCCTACGACGACGGGCACGAGCACCACGACGGGCGCCACGACGCGCACGACGGCCTCACCGGACGCCACCCGCGCCCCGAGGCCGCCGTATGACCCCGCCGGCCCCGCACCCGACCGGCACCGCGACCGGCCCGCACGACGCCGCCTTCCTCCCGCGTCTGCAGTTCACCCTGCGGCCGGCCGAGCGGCCGATCACCTCGCCCGTCCCCAAGCTCGGCGGCGAGCCCTGCTGGCTCGCCGAACCCTCGTGGCCACTCTCCCCGACCACCGGTGAACCGCTGCTGTTCATAGGCCAGTTCGCCGTCCCCGGGGAGGAGGGCGCACGGGACTCGGTACGGCTGGCCTACCTCTTCCTGGAGGAGGGCGAGATCACGGGCGGGCTCGACCCGGAGGCGGGTGACGCCGTGCTGCTGGTGCAGCCGGGCGGGCGGATCCCGTCCTTCGCGGTCATCGGGCCGCCCGGTACCCGCGGTCGGACGCTGTGGCGCCGCGACCCCGACGGAGGCGGCACACCGGTCGAATTCCACCTCGACCTGCTGCCGCTGCCGGCCGACCTCGACCGGTCGATGGACGAACGGGCGGCCTTCCAGCGGTACTTGCGCGGCGAGGGCCCCGAGGTCCGGTTCCCGGACGGCGGCCACGTGCACGACCACGTCGGCGGTCTCCCGTCCTTCCCGAGCGGCCGGGCCGAGGTCCCCGCGCCGTGGCGGTACTTCTTCGCCCTCACGGACGCCTCGGACGAAGGCGAGCCGTACGTCCTCGACTTCGGCTACGGCGACGGTTTCGGCTTCCTCAGCCCGGACGGCTCGGAGGGCCGCTTCTACTGGGACATCCCGTAGCCGCCCGTCCCGTCCCGCCCCCTACTCACCCACGGGAGTCAGCATGACCACCAACCCCCTGACCGTCGCGGTCCTCGGACCGGGGGGCGTCGGCGGACTGCTCGGCGGTCTGCTCGCCCGCGACGGGCACCGCGTCGTCTGCCTGGCGGGCGAGGACACCGCCGCCGTCCTCGCCCGCGACGGACTGCACGTCCGCAGCGGGCAGTTCGGCGAGTTCACCGCCCGGGTCGAGGCCGCCACCGAGCTGCGCACGCCGGTCGACGCCGTCCTCGTGACCGTCAAGGCGACGGCGCTGTCGGCCGCGCTCGACCGGCTGCCGCCGCGGGCGCTCGGCTCCGCGCTCGTGGTCCCGCTGCTCAACGGCCTGGACCACATGGCGGTGCTGCGCCGGCGCTACCCGGCCGCGCGGGTGGTGGCCGGCACGATCCGGGTCGAGGCGACCCGTACGGCGCCCGGGCGGATCGAGCACACCAGTCCGTTCGCCGCCGTCGAACTCGCCGCGACCGGCGAACCTCTGTCGCCCGTCCCGGAGTTCGCCGAGCAGCTGCGGCGCTCCGGCCTGCCCGTGGCACTGTGCGAGGACGAGACCGCGATGCTGTGGAGCAAGCTCTCCTTCCTCGCCCCGTTCGCCCTGCTCACCACCCGCCACCCGGGCGGGATCCGCGCCGTACGCTCCGAGCACCGACCCGAACTCCTCACCGTCCTGGACGAGATCACCACCGTCACCCGCGCGGTCGGCGCTCCGGCCGACGCACAGGCACTGCTCACGATGTTCGACCGCATCCCCGGCACGATGAAGTCCTCGATGCAGCGCGACGTGGAGGCCGGCCGCCCGACCGAACTCGACGCGATCGGCGGTGCCGTCCTGCGCGCCGCCGAGGCGCACGGGGTGGCCGTCCCGGCCCTCACCCGGCTGGTGGACGAGCTGTCGGCGCCCACCGAGGGGTGACGGGGTGACCGGGCGTCCACGCCCCACCGGCGGGAGGGCGAAGGGAACGCGCACGAACAGGAGGAGAGGCGGGAAGCGGGGAGAAGCCGGCAGAAACGGGTAGGACCGGCGGGGTGACGCCTTCCGAGTCTCCGAGCGGCCCCGCCCGGCACCGCATCGAAGCCTTCCTCCGCGCCCACGAAGCCGATCGGATCCCCCATCCGGGCGGCACGCTGCTGGCCCATCTCCAGCGGGTGGCAGGCCTGTTGGCGGACTGGGGCTGCGACCCCGCCGTCCGGGCCGCCGGACTCTGCCACGCCGTGTACGGGACCGACGGCTTCGACCGTGCCCTGCTGGCGCCCGACCGGCGCGGCACCCTGGTCGACCTCGTCGGCGCCCGCGCCGAATCGCTGGTCCACCTCTACGCGAGCTGCGACCGGGCCGCCGTGTACCCACGCCTGGGCATCGACGAACCGGTGGTGTTCCGTGACCGGTTCACGGGGACCGACCGCACTCCGCCGGAGGAGGACCTGCGCGCCTTCCTCGCCATCACGGTCGCCAACGAACTCGACGTGCTCGCCCACGACACCGACCTGGCCGCCCGCTACGGACCGGGCCTGTACCAGCTCTTCGCCCGCACCCGCGACCGACTGCCGCCCGCCGCCTGGCGGGCCTGCACGGACCTCCTCCGGCCGGACTCCGGCGCCCCGGAGGAAGCGCACGGGCCACAGGAGAACAACAGCACGAAAGCCACCGGGCAGGGAATCTGACGGAACGTCATGTTCCGTAGTGAAATGAGACTTTGCCTACCGTTCACCCGCTCCGCCGGAACCACCGCACGGCAGGACGGCGTTGTCCACGGCGGGAGGGATACTGACATGACAAAGAAGCCGTACCGTCTGGCCGCCACCGCACTCGCGGTGCTCATCGCGGCCCCGCTGTTCACCGCGTGCAAGAACGCCGACCAGGCCATCGACTGCGGGAAACGCGCGATCAGCCTCACCGGCGACGTCCAGGACCTCGCGGACTCGGCGGTCAACGTCGGCCAGATCACCGACGACGAACGCCGCAAACGCACCGTCAACGCGTTGAAGAAGATCGTCGACGATGCCAAGAAGATCCGCCAGGACGGTGGGGACAAGCTCGACACCGCCGCCGACAAGCTCTCCAAGGCGGTCAACGACGCCATCGACAAGGTCTCCGACAACAAGCAGCCCGACCTCGGGGCGATCACCAGCGCCGCCGGCGACGTCACGAAGGCCTGCGCCGGAGCCTGACCGGAACGCACCGCGCGCCTCGCACCGCGACGGCCACCACCGCGATCCACCGCTCCCGGCCCCGCCCGGGCCGGGAGCACCACCACCGAACGGAGTGCCGCGACCGCTGGTCCCGTCCCGCCTCCGTCTGCGCGTTCGGACGACCGTGGTCATCATGGAACTGCGACCGGACCGGCAGGAGGGACACGCGATGGAGCTGTTCCCGGCGATACCGCTCGCCGAGTGGCGGGACACGAAGGAGACCGTGCACCGCTTCACGCAGGTGGTGGGCAAGATCCGCCTTGCGGCGAGCGTGCGGCGCAACCACTGGTGGAACGTCCCCTTCCACCTCACCGGGCGTGGGATCACCACGCGGCCCATGGGACAGGTCGACGGCAACCCGATCTTCACCATCGACTTCGACTTCGTCGACCACCGGCTGGTCGTCACTGCGGCGGACGGCGGGCGGGAGTCCTTCCCGCTCGTCGGCCAGTCCGTGGCCTCGTTCTACCGGCAGACCCTGGAGGCGCTGGCGGCGATGGGCGTCCGGGTGGAGCTCCAGCTCCCCCGGCCCTACCGGCTGGCCGACTCCGACCGGCCGTTCGCCGAGGACGTCGAGCACGCGACCTACGATCCCGCGTGGGCGAATCGCTACTGGCAGGTGCTCAGCCAGGTCGGGCTGGTGCTGGAGGAGTTCGCGGCGCGCTTCTCGGGCAAGGTCAGCCCGGTCCACCTGTTCTGGCACTCGTTCGACGTCGCCCACAGCCGGTTCTCCGGACGCGCCGTGGACCAGCCGGCGCAGGTGGACCCGGTGACCCGCGAGGCGTACTCCAGGGAGCTGATCAGCTTCGGGTTCTGGTTCGGGGACGACAACCTGGGCGAACCGGCCTTCTACTCGTACACGGCTCCCGAGCCGGCACACCTGGCCGAAGACCCGCTCGCACCCGCTTCCGCGAAGTGGACCGAGCTGGGCGGCAGCCACCTTGCGGTCCTGCCCTACGCGGCGGCGCGGAACGAGGCCGATCCGCGAGCGGCCGTGCTCGCCTTCTACGAGAGCGCGTACCGGGCCGGTGCCGTCCGGGCCGGCTGGGATGTCGGCGGCCTCGCCTGCCCCGGTGGAGTCACGGACCCGCGCCTGCCGGCCGCACCGCTCCGGGAGGACGGTCTGTGACGTCGGGCCGCATCCGGCAGGCGGCTGCCCCGGAGTGCCGGTGACAGGCCCTGATGGCGATCCTCCGGGCCTTCGTCGGCGCGGACCAGCAGGAAGAGGCCGGTGACGGCGTCCGTGCCGCACCGGAGCGTCACGGTGACGGTCGCGACACTGCCGTGGACGACGGAAGCCGAGCCTTCCCATCGACAGGTCCCACCTTGTGGCTCGCATGCTCAAGCAATGAGGACGATGGGCGTGCGCACCGTGAGCACCTTCGACATCGCCCACGACCGCCGTCGACCGGACGGTCGGGATGGTCGGGATGGTCCGAAGTCGAGCGGCACCGCTCGGATCCGCGGTTCAGGCTGTGCTCGGGGGCGGCGATCCGCTCGGCAACCCGAACGGAGTAGGCCAAGCCCGGCGGACCCCGGGGCCCCGGCACCGATCGGGTGCGGGAACGCCGAACCCCGGCAGAATCGATGTGGGGGGAGGCTGCCGCTGCTCTGCAGACGCACACGTGAGAGGAAAACCGTCATGCCCGACTTCCACCCGAAGCACGACCACCTGATCGTCAAGCCGATCGGCGAGGCGGCCCCGCAGGACCCGGACCGGTGGAAGGGCGAGGTGGTGGCGGTGGGGCCCGGCCGGCCGCTGGGAAGCGGCAAGCCGCACCCGGTGGACGTCAAGGTCGGCGAGCGGATCCTCTTCAATCTGCGCGCCGGGGCGCAGTTCGAGGCGGGCGGGGAACAGTACGTCGAGCTTCCCGAGGACGAGGTCCTCGCACTCTCCGCAGAGTAGGAGCACCGGACGAGCAGGCAGCGGGCGCACCCTGCGTCCTCGAACCCCGCGGCCCTGGCCGCAAGCCCCCGAAAGCCCTGGAGGTTCCCGCCATGACCGAACAGTCGTCGGCCCGGGTCGGCGTCACCGGCCTGGCCGTGATGGGCCGCAACCTGGCCAGGAACTTCGCCCGCCACGGACACCGTGTGGCTGTGCACAACAGGACATGGGCACGGACCGCGGCGCTGCTGGAGGAGTTCGGGCACGAGGGCGACTTCGTGGCCGCCGAGACCGCGCCGGCGTTCGTCGCGGCTCTGGAGCGCCCCCGGCTGATCGTCATGATGGTCAAGGCCGGGGCACCGACCGACGCGGTCATCGACGAGCTGGTGCCACTGCTCGACGCGGGTGACGTGGTGGTGGACGGCGGGAACGCGCACTTTCCCGACACCAGGAGGCGTGAGGCCGCCCTGCGGGAACGCGGACTGCACTTCGTGGGCTGCGGGATCTCCGGCGGCGAGCAGGGTGCACTGGAGGGGCCGAGCATCATGCCCGGCGGCACGCCGGAGGCCTACCGGGTCCTGGGCCCGCTGCTGGAGGACATCGCGGCCGAGGTCGACGGCACGCCCTGCTGCACCCACGTCGGGCCGGACGGCGCCGGCCACTTCGTCAAAATGGTCCACAACGGGATCGAGTATGCCGACATGCAGCTCATCGCCGAGGCGTACGACCTGCTGCGCCACGGAGGCGGGCTGCAGCCCGCCGCGATCGCCGAGGTCTTCCGGACGTGGAACGGCGGGCGCCTGGAGTCCTATCTGATCGAGATCACTGCCGAGATCCTGGCCCACACCGACGCGGCGACCGGCAGGCCCTTCGTGGACGTCGTACTGGACCGGGCCGAGCAGAAAGGCACCGGCCGCTGGACGGTCCAGAGCGCGCTGGACCTCGGCGTGCCCGTGAGCGGGATCGCCGAGGCGGTCTTCTCCCGCGCGTTGTCCGGCAGCGTGCCGCTGCGGCGGGCCGGCCGGGACCTGCCCGGTCCCACCGAGACCTGGCTCGACAGCGCGGCGGCGGACCGTTTCGCAGACGACGTCGAACAGGCCCTGTACGCCTCCAAGATGGTGGCCTACGCCCAGGGCTTCAACCAGATCCAGGCCGGGAGCGCGGAGCACTCCTGGGACATCGACCCCGGCGCGATGGCCACGATCTGGCGCGGCGGATGCATCATCAGGGCCCGCTTCCTGGAACGGATCAGGGCCGCGTACGAGGCGGACCGGGAGCGCCCCACGCTGCTGACCGACGCGCACTTCCGGGAGGCTCTGAACTCCGCGCAGTCGGCCTGGCGGCGGGTCGTCTCGGCGGCGGTCCAACTGGGCGTTCCCGCCCCCGGCTTCGCCACCGCGCTCGCCTACTACGACGGCCTTCGGGCAGGACGCCTGCCGGCCGCGCTGGTGCAGGGCCAGCGGGACTTCTTCGGTGCGCACACCTACCACCGCGTCGACCGGGACGGGATCTTCCACACCCGCTGGGAAGTCCCGGGCCGCCCGGAGGAGCAGCGCTGACGGGCCCCTCGACCGCCGGCGAGGGTTCGGCGTCGGCTCACGCCTCATCGTCCCGGCCCTCGACCACACGGTGCTCACCGGCCCGCGTCGACCTGCCGGAAGACCGGCCGGAAGACCGGCCGGAGCGACTGCGCGGACGCGGAACTCCAGGGCCTCGCGGAGTCCGGCGCTGCCGGGAGCGCGGCGGAACGAGGCGCGCGTCCTGCGCCGCTCCTCGCAGGACGCGCTGCCGGCCGGGACTGCCGTGGTCCAGGCGCCGCTCGGGCGGGCCTGCTCAGCCGCTCGCGCCCCCGGCGTGCACCAGGCGGGTGTACGCCTCCGACAGGGACCTGACCGTTTCGCCGATGCGGTACTCGTGCGTGTCGATCGAGCGCACCGGCTGGACCTCGTACGCCGTGCCGGTGAGGAAGCACTCGTCGAACGTGCCCAGTTCCTCGGGCAGGATGTGGCGTTCGACGACCTTGATGCCGAGGTCGTCGGCCAGGTCCAGGACGGTTCGGCGGGTGATGCCCGACAGGAAGCAGTCGGGGGTGGGGGTGTGCAGGGTCCCGTCGGAGACCAGGAAGAGATTGGCGCCGGTGGCCTCGGCGACGTACCCCCGGTAGTCGAGCAGCAGGGCGTCGTCGTAGCCGTGCCGGTCCGCCTCGTCGCGGGCCAGCGTGCAGATGTTGTACAGCGAGGCCGCCTTGGCGCGGACCGGGGCGGTGTCCGGGGCGGGGCGGCGCCAGCGGGAGGTGCCCAGCCGGATGCCGCGTGACGCGGCGTCCGCCGAGAAGACGTGCGGCCACTCCCAGGTGGCGATGGCGACGTGTACGGAGGCGAGCGTTCCGGCCACGCTGATCTGCTCGCTACCGCGCCAGGCGACCGGGCGTACATAGCCGTCGCGGACCTTCTGGCGGTCGACGAGTTCGCGGGTCGCGCGGTCGAGTTCGTCGACGGAGTACGGGATCTCGAAGCCCAGTTCACGGGCCGAGGCGTGCAACCGCTCGGTGTGCTCGGTGAGTTTGAAGATCTGCCCTTCGTAGACGCGTTCGCCCTCGAACACGCCCCCGCCGTAGTGCAGTCCGTGGGAGAGCACGTGCAGCCGGGCGTCACGCCAGGGCACGAAGCGGCCGTCGTACCAGATGACGCCGTCACGATCGTCCAGGGCGGGGGTGTTCACTGGGTGTCGCCTTCCGGGGCGTAGTCGATGCGGATGCTGTCGGCGAGGAACCGGTGGAACTCCTCGGCGTCCTCCGTGCTCGGGTGGTGGGACAGCACGAACGCCGGATAGCCCGTGAAGTGCGGGTAGGGGCGTACCACGTCGCCCGGGTGGAGCATCTGCACGACGTGGTCGACCCGGGGGTCCTTCGCCACCTCGTCGAGGCCGTGGAGGGCGACGATCCGGCCCGAACCCCCGCACGGCACGATGTAGTTGGCGGCCGCCCCGACCGCCGGTGCGAGCTGCCCCGGCGTGGGCGGCAGGACCGGGGCGAGGCGGACCGCGATGCGCAGCGCCTGGGCGGCCAGGTCGACACCGGTGACGTGGTGCGCGATGTAGTGGGAGACGCCGGAGCCGCCGACGCGGGCGCCCAGCTCCAGGAGGTAGGGGCGTTCGCCGCCGCGCAGCCGCAGTTCGGTGTGCGTGGGGCCGTCGGTGACGCCGAGGGCCGCGTGCGCGGCGACGACCTCGCGGACGACGGCCTCCCGGACGTGCGGCGGCAGGAGCGCGGGGGCGCGGTAGACGCCCTCCTCGAAGTAGGGGCCGACCGGTTCGCCCTTGTAGCCGATCGACAGGACGTGGACCCGGCCCTCGTGGGCGAGGGACTCCACGGCCAGCTCGGGCCCGTCCAGGTACTCCTCGACGACCAGCCCCGTCACGCGGCCCAGCTTGCTCGCGCAGACCTGCCAGACCTCGTCGACGACGGCGCCCAGCTCCTCGGGCGTATCGGCCTTGGTCACGCCCAGGCTGGAGAATCCGTTGGCGGGCTTGACCACGACGGGGAAGTCGAGGCGGGCGGCTTCGGCCCGGTCCTCCGGGGCGTCCACGGTCGCGAAGCCGGGGACGTTCAGGCCCGCGTCGGCCAGCCTGCGGCGCATCAGCCGCTTGTCCTGGACGGTCCGGGCGACGTCGCCGCCGAGTCCGGGCAGGCCGAGGGCATCGGCCACGTCCGCGACGAACGGCACGGCCGGGTCGTACAGCGTGACGATCCCGTCGAACGGCACGGCACGGTGTCGTTCGGTGAGCGCGGCCAGTGCCTCGGCGGGCGTGCCTTCCACGTCGAGGCGCAGCACCTCGACAACGGCGGGAGGCAGCCGTTCGGGGTCGACGTCCTCGTCCGGGCGAGGGACGAGGACGAGGTCCACACCGGCGCGCAGCGCGCTGTCGAAGATCCAGGGCAGCGAGGTGCGTTGGTAGACCAGGACGACGGTGGGGCGGTCGGTGGGTGCGTGGTTCACAGGGTGCTTCTTTCGGACGGGTCGGGGCTCGGGGACGGGACGCCCGTCGCCGAGGCGCCGGCGGCCTGTTCGGACGGGTCGGGGTCCCGCTGCTGTTCGTCCGCCGTGGCTGCGGCGGCCGGTTGCGCGGCCACCGTCATCCAGACGCCCGCCGCGCACAGCGCGAGGAACAGCAGGGCGAGCGGGCCGGGCGCGTCCGCCTCTCCGGTCGCCCACTCGCCGAGCCGGATGAGGAACGGCACGGTGAGGGCGACGGCGGAGGTGAACAGCGGCCCCTTGCGCAGGATCAGCTCGTGCGAGATGAGGAAGACGGGCGCGGTCAGCACCGCGCCGAGCAGCGCCACCCCGGCCCACTGGGCGGCGGAGACGCCGCCCAGTGGGCAGTAGAGGGCGGTGGCGACGCCGAGCATCACGGTGCCCGCGCCGGTGACCGCGGGCAGTGCGGCCATCGGCGGCACGTCCGCCATGTGGCGGCGGTAGACGTATCCGTACAGCGCGTACGTGAACGTCCCGGCCAGGGCGAGCAGGACGCCCGTCGTCAGTGACCCGGTGGCGTCGCCGCTCGCCGGGCCGTCACCGAGCGCGTAGCCCAGGGCTGCGCCCACGGCGAGGACGGCGCCCGCGGCCTTGCGCACGGTGGCGTGCTCGCGGAAGGCGACGGCGCCGATGGCGAAGGTGATGCACGGCAGCAGGGACACGACGAGGCCGACCCGGGACGCGCCGATCTGCTCGACCCCGAGGAGGGTCCCCGTGTAGTACGCGAAGAAGCCCAGGAACGCCAGGAGGACGACGGCGCCGTAACGGCGGGAGCTCGCGCGGATGGCGCTCCAGGTGCGGGGGCGCAGCACGGCGACGGCCGTGATGGTCACGAAGCTCGCCGCGGTGCGGCCCGCGGCGACTGCCAACGGCGGTGTGCCACTGACCAGTTTCCCGGACGCGACCCACCCCGCCGCCAGCAGGAGCACCATCAGGCAGGACAGTGCGGGGACGACCAGCCGTCCGTCTCCGCGCACCGTCGTCCGCGGACCGTCCTCCGTCACCATTCCGCTTCCGCGAAGCGCAGTGGCGGCAGGCCGGCCAGCGGGAGCTTCGCCCTCAGCAGGACGCTCTGGTCGTCGGTGAACCGGTAGCGCTGCTTGGGCTCCCCCTCGGGCAGGTAGGTGCGGACGAGGGCCTTGGCGGCCGCCCGGTACTCGTCGTCCGTCCGTACCTGCTCCTCCAACTCCTCGACGGTCGAGACGAACACGCGCAGTGCGTCCAGCGCCTTGTCGCGGTCGAGGTGCAGCAGGGCGCCGTTCTCGGGCGAGCCGGTGAGCGCGCCGTGCTCGCGCAGCCAGGAGTAGAGGAAGACGCCCGTGCCCGAGTCGAAGTTGCGGGTGGCGTCGTCGGCCTGCGGGTAGCGGAAGATGCGTTCGAGCAGGATCATGTCGATCTGCTCGCGGGCGAACGGCACGTCGCCGTCCGCGCAGGCCAGGACGGTCTTCGCGTCGACCTTGATTTCTTCGAGAAGCCCGACGAACCAGTTCATCTTCAGGGAGATGTGCTGGTCGAACGGCCAGCGCCCCTGGTAGTGCATCGAGTCGTGCAGGTAGCCCCAGATCGCGCGGGCCTCGAAGCACACCTCGGGTGCGAGCCCGGACGAGGCGCGGGGCACCGAGTCCGCGGTGAGCACGGCTTCGGCGCCGGGCAGGGCGTACGTCTCGTGGATCTTCCGCATCTTGTTGTAGAAGAACATCGCGTAAGCCTGGTCGACGACCTTGTCCCGCGCGGCGACGTTCTCGGGGAAGAAGACGATGCAGTTGCCGTGCGTGAAGCCGTCGCTGCCCGCGATCAGCACCAGCGACTGGCAGTTGTTCTTCGGGTGGGGGTACGTCTCGGCGAGGCTCCTCAGTGCGTCGGGCTCCTTGCGCACCGCGAAGAAGCAGTCGAGCCGCTTGCCCACCGGGGGAACCGAGTTGGTGCTCTGGGCGGGGGCGAGGAAGAAGACCGGGGCGCCGTCCTCGGGGGCGTGCAGCGCGTCCCTGGAGCGTGCGAAGTGCGGCGCGCTGTCGAGGCCTTCGGCGATCCAGTCGTCCACGTCGGCGGCGAGCGCGTCGGCCTGGTGGCCGAGGCCGCCGCGCGCGTACCAGGCGGTGGCCTCGTCGCGGATCGCGGTGAGCAGGTCGCGGTCCTCGACCGTCGGTGCGGCGACGGTGCCGTCGTCGGCCTGGCGGGCCCGGAAGCGGTTGACGCGTGGGATGAGCGAACCGGTGAGCTCGGCGGCCCGGGCGCGCAGTTCCTCGCTGAGGGGTGCGTTCGTCGTCACAGCAGGACCCCCGCGTCCTCGGTGCGGTCGGCCGGCTCGTCCACGGCCAGGACCTGGTGGATGGTGAACACCATGGGCACCGGGCCGAAGTCCCGCAGTACGCGCAGGCCGTGGCGCTCGGCGGCCACGATGGTGGTGATGCAGCCCTCGGTCACCCCGGCGGCGCAGTCGATGGCGGCCTGGGAGTTGCTCAGGACGATGCGCGTCTCGGCTGTCGGCGCGATCAGGCCGGCGGGCGCGGGGTGTGAGGACACGGTCCTCGGGGTGTCCGGGCCGGCCGTGGCCAGGACCATGTTGTGGGTCGGCATGATGAAGCTGTCGACCATGTGCAGGCGGTGCAGGTTCCCGAAGGTCAGGGTGTGCAGCGCCGGGTAGACGGCGCAGGCGGCCAGGGCGTGCCGCCCGTCGGCGGGAACGGATTCGAGGGCGCTTTCCAGTGAGGCGTGGAGTTCGACGCTTCCGTCGATGCCCCTGCGCCGGAGCCACTCGTGGGCTGCCGTCTCCAGGTTGGTCCCGTGCGGGCCCAGGGTGTGCAGATATCGGATGCTGTCCACGCCGATGCCCGTACGGGGACGGGTTCCGGTGGCGATGCTCAAGACTCCCCCATGCGTACGCGGTCCCGGTCGGTCTCGGAACCGGGTTCTTCGGTGGGGCCGGTGGGGTGCACCGACCCGCGCGCACCGGCGTCGTGGCACGGCTGCGCGTCTTCCCGTTGCGGCGGTGTCGCCGCGTCCAACTGCTGTGGCCTGTCTGCGGTCTCCCCCCGGCGACCTTCTGTCTCGGACCCTCTCACGTGCCATTGGGCAGGTCCTTGAACGAGTGTAAGACTTATTGATCAAACACGGCGCCGTCGGCCCAGGCAAGGGCGGTTCCGTGAAGTCTCGAATCCCAAGATCGCGACGGATCCGCGTCGTACGCCGACGCGCGCTCGACGAACGGGTGCCGGTCCTCCGGCCCCGTCCGCGCCGCGGGTGCCCTGGGTCAGTCGGCGTGCCGGGCGGCGGCCGGCAGGGGTTCGACCCCCACGACGCGGCGGATCCGGGTGGGCTCGACGAAGACCGTGACCCGCCGCTCGCCGGGGATGCGCCAGCCGTACTCCTCGACGCCGAGGTACGTGCGGGCGAGGCGGTCCATCTGCCGGTCGGCCCGCTCCCCGGTCACGAACTCGACGGCCCGGCCGTGGATCTGGATCCGGTCGTAGGGATCGGCCGCGTCGGAGCTGGAGAGGCAGACCCGGGGGTCGTGACGCAGGTTGCGCTCCTTGATCCGGCCGATGGAGGTGTTGAAGTACACCCGGTCGCCGTCGATGCCCAGCCACATCGGGGTGACGTGCGGGGCGCCGTCCTCCCCGGTGGTCGCCACGAACCAGATCCGCGGCTCCGCCACCCTGACCCGGATGTCCTCTGTCCAGATGCCCACCGGCCGGCCCTCCGTCTCGCCGTCGCGGCGGCCCTCGCCGCGACTGGTCACTGATGGTGCCTCAGTCCGGCGTCATGGGTGGGGAGGCGCGGTGGCCGGCGGCGGACCGGCTCCGACCACCGAACGGGAACACACCACCGGGCCGGGAGCACCACCGGACCGCGACCGCTCAGCGCCACCCCGCCGCCCTTCGGCCTGTCGGCGCCGCCCGGATGCCACCAGCCGATAGGAATGAGCACCGGACCGAACCGCACCCCGGAGGCACCGGTGAACCACCCGATCCTCGACCAGATCCAGCAGCTGCGCGCCGAGTCGGCGCCCGGCGACGCCCCGCCCTTCGTGGTCACGGCGCTCGCCGACGGCACCGCCCCGCGCCGGCTGCTGGCCGAACTCGCCGCCCAGCAGCACCGGATCATCCGCTCCGACCGCCGCAGTCTGCTCGCGCTCGCCACCCGTTGCGCGGACCGCCCGGTCGGTGCCTGGTTCGCCACTCTGGCCGAGGGCGAGAGCGCCGCGCTGCGCACCCTGCCCGCGCTCGCCGCCGCCTGCGGTCCGGGCGGCACCGCGCCGCAGGCCCGGCCCCCGCTGCCCGGCTGCCAGGCCTACCCCGGCTACCTGGCCTGGCTCGCCCTGAACGGCCGGCCCGATGCCACGGCCGCCGCCCTGGTCGCCAACTTCGCGGCCTGGGGGAGCTACTGCGCCGCCATCGCGCAGGCGCTGCGCCGGCACTACGGCTTCGCCGACGAGGCGTGCGCCTTCTTCGACTTCTTCGCCCGGCCGGCGACGGAACTGGAGCAGCAGGCCGCCGACGCGCTCGGGCCGGACCGGCTCGACGAGTCGGCCCTGGCCGCCGCCCGGGAGTACGGGTCGATGCTCCAGTCCTACGAGCACCTGTTCTGGGACACCCTGGGCGTGCTCGACGTCTGAGCGGCGACGGCCCCGCTCGGCCCATCGTCGGCAGGCGGCCTCCGCCTCGCCCCACAGGCTGCGCGGCCCGGACCGGTACTCCGCCGAGCGGGCGAGGGCGTGACGCGAAGGCCGCACCGCGGGATCGCGCCCTTCTCGTTCCCGGCGGCGTCGTAGTCGGCCACGATCCACGGTGCGGACTCGGGAGCCGAACCTGCGGTGCTCCGGCCTCGGGGCCGGGCCGGACCCGGGCGGCTCGGTCACTGGTCATGGGGGTGGAACTGCCCCTCGTGTCCTTGCGGGCCGCCCCGGCCGGCGGGACGGTCCCGCCCGGGGCCGTCCCGCGGGGGCCGGTGGGTCCGGGGCCGGGGCCCGGTCGCCCGACGATCACCGACTCCGCCGCTGCCACGAACGACACCGGGGTGACGGGTCCAAACATGCGGAACAGCGGCGCCCCGATTCTGGCTCGTTTCCCGCACTCGGCCGCCCCGTGGCCCCGGGTCGTGCTTGTGGCGGGAGGGATGCGCACCTAGATTCACGACGTGTCGATCCAGTAACTGAGAGTGGCAACGGCGTCCCGCCGTGAACTCGGTGCCCGACGGTCCGATCGTGGTGGCCAACGCCCTCTTCCCCGGTCGGGTGGAGATCCCGCCGCCGGCGATGACCGACGGCGTCACCCCGGCCTGGAAGAAGCCCCGATCCGTTCCCCGTCCTCTCGACTCCCTCGTGGAAAGGCTCACGCATGACCGCCCTCACCGGACAGCACGAGAACGGCCGGCACGTGAACAGCCCGTCGGACCACGACTCGGACCCGCACGAGACCGACCTGCGCCGGATCCGCGCCCTGATCCTGGCGGCGGACGGGCCCGAGGAGCAGCTTGCGGCGGTGATCAGGTCGGCGGGCGCCGAGCAGACGGCCGCCGACCTCGTGGACGAACTGGTCAGCCGGGCCGACCTGAGCGAGCAACTCGCCGCCGCGGCGGTGGTGGTGCAGTTCGAGCTCGCCTTCGACGGCCAGGTGCTCCGGCACCACCTGCTGGCCGGCCCCAAGGCCGAGCACCGCACCGGGCCGGCCGACGAGCCCAGCGCCACCGTCCAGCTGGACCTGCTCGACCTGGCCCGCGCCGTCTTCGGCGCCCGGCACACCGCAGGCCACCGCACGCCCGGGATCACCTGGCACGGCATCGAGGACCCGGCTCGGCTGATGCCCGTACTGGCGGCCTTCCCGGTCGTCCAGCAGCTGCTCCGCGGCTTGGTGGAACAGCCGCTCGACCTGGGCGAGTTGTCGCTGCGCCACGGTTCGGACAAGTGGGGGCTGCACTACTACACCGAGCACTACGCCCGGCACTTCGCCCCGCTGCGGGACCGGCCACTCACCGTCCTGGAGCTGGGGATCGGCGGCTACGCCGACCCGGCGGCGGGCGGTGGCTCGCTGCGGATGTGGAAGCGCTTCTTCCGGCGGGGCCTCGTCTACGGGGTCGACGTCTACGACAAGACGGCGCTGCGCGAGCAGCGGATCCACACCGTCCAGGGCGACCAGGCGGACCCGGCCTTCCTCACCGCGCTGGCCGAGCGGATCGGGCCGATCGACATCGTCATCGACGACGGCAGCCACTACTGCCCGGACGTCATCGCCGCCTTCGGCGCGCTCTTCCCGCACGTGGTCCCGGGCGGGCTCTATGTGATCGAGGACCTGCAGACCTCCTACTGGCCGGGCTACGGCGGCAGTTCGGAGCGGCTCGGCGACCCGACCACCAGCATGGGCTTCCTCAAGCAGCTGCTCGACGGCCTCAACCACGAGGAGCACGAGCCGCCGACCGCGCACCGCCCGAGCGGGACCGACCGGACGCTGGCCGGCGCGCACTTCTACCACAACCTGGCGATCCTCGACAAAGGCCGCAACGAGGAAGGCACCGTCCCCGCCTGGATCCCGCGCCGGCAGCTGAGCGCCGAGGAGATCGCGAGCGCCCGGTGGGCCGCCGAGCAGCAGTCCGAGCCGCAGCCCGAGGCCGGCCCGGACCAGGACCCCAGCTGAGCCGCGCGGTCTGCCGCGCCCCTTCTCCCGTCCCGAATCGCGCTTCCCGCTTCCCGCTTCCCTCGTTCCTCTTCCCGATACCGACGGAGTAGCAGTGAGCCACATCCTGATGGTCAACATCCCGGCCCACGGCCATGTCTTCCCCACTCTGGCGGTCGCCGGTGAACTGGTACGCCGCGGGCACCGGGTCACCTACGCGGCCGTCGACGACTTCGCCCAGGCCCTGGCCGAGGTCGGCGCCGAGCACCTGCGCTACGACTCCACCCAACCGCTGGACAGCGTGGGCGGTCCCGAGAACGGGCGCACCCCGCTGATATTCCTGGACGAGAACATCGCCATCCTGCGCGCGGTCCAGGAGTGGTTCGGCGACGCCAGGCCCGACGCGGTGGTCTACGACGCCGTGGCCTTCCAGGCCGGCCGGATACTGGCCCACACCTGGGGGCTCCCGGCCGTCCAGTCGACGCCGTTCTTCGCCTCCAACGACACCTACTCCTTCGTGCAGCAGATGATGGAGGCGGACGGCGCGGTCCCGCTCACCGAGGAGGTGGTGGTCGAATTCGGCGTCCGGATGGCCGAGTTGCTGGCCTCGCACGGCATCGACGAGCCGGCGCACGAGTTCATGATGCGCACCGAGGGCCTCAACATCGTCCACGTGCCGCGGTTCTTCCAGCCGCACGGCGAGAGCTTCGACGAGCGCTTCGCCTTCGTCGGGCCGTGCCTCGCGGACCGCTCCTTCCTGGGGGAGTGGCAGCCCCCGGCGAGCGGCCTGCCGGTGGCGCTGGTCTCGATGGGGACCGTACACAACAAGCATCCGGAGTTCTTCCGGCTGTGCGTGGACGCCTTCGCCGAACTGCCCTGGCACGCCGTCATCTCGGTCGGCGGGGGGATGGACCCGGCCGACCTCGGTCCGCTGCCGGACAACGTCGAGGTCCACCACTGGGTCTCGCACCTGGCGGTGCTCCGGCACGCCCGGCTGGTGATCACCCACGGCGGCATGGGCGGCGTGCTGGAGTCCCTGGACGCCGGCTGCCCGATACTCGGAGTGCCGTCCTGGCCGGACGTCGCGGCCAACACCGCGCGGGTGGCCGAGCTGGGCCTCGGCCGGGTACTGCTGCCGGCGGAGGCCGACGTGAGCCTGCTGCGGGCCGCGATCACCGAGGTGGCCGCCGACGCGGCCGTGCAGGAGCGGGGCACCGAGGCGCAGCGGCTCACCCGGGAAGCGGGCGGTGCCACCCGCGCCGCCGACGAGATCGAGGCCTACCTGAAGCGCACGACCTGATCCCACCACAGGGCCCGGCGTCCCCGACGAGAAGCGGAACGATCAACGGACGCCAAGGCGGCCCACCATGGGGGCGGTGCGCGCCACTGTGGTGGGCCGATGTCAACGATCAAGCAATTCCCGGTCACCTTCGACGGTGCGGAACCCGAGCGCCTCGCGCGTTTCCGGTGCAACGTTTCCGGTGCAACGTTTCCGGTGCGAGGTGTCGGGGTACGTCGTGCCGCCGCCACCGGAGGGGTTCGCCACGTGGGAGGACGACAAGAGCGCGCAGCCGGCCGAGCGGCGGGACGCGTGGCTCGCCTGCGTCGATCCGTCAGGCGTGGGGCCGCGGTTGTTGTACTCCCAGCACGTTCCCGAGGGCAAGGCCGCCAAGAACCGTTGAACGAGACGAGTACGTCGTGCACGCCGATCGCGAGGGCGGCTTCGCGGACTGTGCCGACACTCTGGCGCTCCTCCTGGGCGGTCGGGAGGTCTTCCTCCAGGATCTCTCCGACCGTCAGCCCGGTGCCCCGGAGCCCTGCTCGTACCGGCCCTGCCCGACCTCGTAGGTCCGGTAGGGCTCCAGGCCGTGCGGCTCGGTCCCGACGCCGCCGAACAGGCACCCCGGACTCATGACAGCTCCTGTGAATCGGTGCGACAGGAGGGGTGCCAGTGCCGCCCGAGCATAGTGCAGCAGAAGTGGGCCTGACAGCAGAATGCCGCAGAATCCGACGTTCGACCGGACACCGGGGAACCCGTCTCGTGGCGCGCTATCGATGCGATATCCGGGTCTGGGAAAATATCCGACAGCATGCCGGCGGAGTGAATTTTCCGCTTTCGGAAAGGATTTTCTCGACCCGCCCTCCGGCAGGAAGCTCACGGGGGGAGATCAGGGAGCGGTGCGCCCCGCCCTTCTAGGGCTCAAGGAATTCCGGGAGAACGCGAGGTGGCCATGTCCCGACGCTCAACACGCCGAGGGAGTGCGCCCGGGAGACCAGAGCGGGCCGGTTCGCGGCCTGGAAATGGCGCATCATCAGCCCGATGCGGTACTCGATGCCCTGCGGGCTCAGATAGAGCGATGCCGCCAGCCGGACGGTCGGGGTGCCGACCGCGACGCCTTCCAGGATGCGGGCGTCCACGGCGGTCAGCCGACGGACGCCCGCGCCGCCGGCAGGGCCCCCGGCTGCCGGACGGGCGTCGCCGGCGGGCCCGGACCGCGGCGGCCGCGGCGCGGGCTTGATCTCCTCAGAGGTCGCTGACGGTGTCACTCCTCGGTCCCCCTTCCCTGTCGTCCGCGGTCTCAGGCGCGCAGCGTGCCGGCGAGGTGGTCGCGGAGCATGCCGGTCACCTCGTCCGCCCGGGTGCTGAGGTAGAAGTGCCCGCCGGGGAAGACCTTGAGGTCGAACGCGGCCGTCGTGCGGTCGCGCCAGTGCCCGGCCTCGGGGACCGGTGTCCAGGCGTCCTGGTCCCCCACCACGGCGGTGACCGGGCAGGTGACCGCGGCGTCACGGTCGGTCCGGTAGGCCCCCAGGGCCCGGTAGTCGCCGCGCAGCACGGGCATCACCATCCCCAGCAGTTCCTCGTCCTCCAGGAGCCGGGCGTCGGTGCCGCTCATGGCCCTGACCTCGGCCACGATGCCCGCGTCGTCGAGTGGGTGGGAGGGCCCGGGCCGGTCTGCGGACGGCCCCTTGCGGCCGGAGACGAAGAGGTGGTCGATCCGACCGCCCGCGCGCTCGATCCGCCGGGCCACCTCGAAGGCGACGAGCGCGCCCATGCTGTGCCCGAAGAAGGTCAGGGGGAGGTCGTCCCAGCGGCGCAGCGCTTCGGACACGTCGTCGGCCAACCGGTGCAGGTCATGGACGCCGGGTTCCTCCCGGCGGTCCTGCCTGCCGGGGTACTGCACGGCCAGGAGGTCGACCGGACCGCACAGTGCGGCGGATACCGGGAAGTAGAAACTCGCCGAGCCGCCTGCGTGCGGAAAGCAGACCAGTCGGCGCGTGGCCGTCGGCGAGGGATGGAAGCGACGGCACCACAGGTCGCTGTCCAAGGAGAGGGAGGTCATGTCGGCCTTTCATTCCTTTCGCGAAATCCGCGCGGTGCCGGCGGACGGGGTGTGGTGATCACGTCGGACACCCGCCGCACCGGTGGGCCGGCTGGTACGAACTAATACGGGGATCCCCGATCGGCGACGATCGGCGGGTCACGGGCACCGCATATGACAGCCTGCCATGCCTCCGGGAATGTCAGCAAGTACGCATCGGAGCGCATCCGGAACTCGTGTTCGGGTTCAAAACCGGCCGTTTCTTCGGCGAATGGCAAGAGCGTTGCCGTGCGGAGCAATCCTGTGGGATTTACTTGGCTCCGACTCGGCATGAACGGTCCGGCCGGACCGCGCACCGCGGATCCGGGCGAGGAGGCGAGGGCACCTCATGGCAAGGTTGTACGCCGTCAGCGACCTCCATGTCGCCCACCCGGAGAACAGGGCGATCGTCGAGGGGCTGTTCCCGGTGGACGAGGAGGACTGGCTGCTGCTGGCCGGGGACGTGGGCGAGCTGGCCGCGGACGTGGAGTGGGTGCTGCGGCTGCTGGCCGACCGGTTCTCGACCGTGGTGTGGGTGCCGGGCAACCACGAGCTGTGGACCCATCCGTCCGACCCGGTGCGGCTGCGCGGCGAGTACCGGTACCGGTATCTGGTGGAGCTGTGCCGACGCCTGGGCGTCATCACGCCCGAGGACCCGTATCCGGTCTGGACGGGGCCGGGCGGACCCGTGACGGTGGCTCCGCTGTTCCTCCTGTACGACTACAGTTTCCGGCCGCCCGGGGTGGCGGACGCGGGGACCGCGCTGGCCCTGGCGGAGGCCGCCGGCGTGGTGTGCAGCGACGAGTTCCTGCTGCACCCGGACCCGTATCCGACGCGGGCCGACTGGTGCCGCGCGCGGGTCGCCCGTACCCGGGCGCGCCTGGCTGCCTGCGATCCGGCGTTGCCGACGCTGCTGGTGAACCACTTCCCCTTGATCAAGGAGCCGACGGAGGTGCTGCGTCATCCGGAGTTCGCGCTGTGGTGCGGGACCACGGCGAGCGCGGACTGGCCGGTGCGCTACCGGGCGTCCGCCGTGGTCTACGGGCACCTGCACATTCCGCGGACCATCCACGCGGACGGGGTGCGGCATCAGGAGGTGTCCCTCGGGTATCCGCGCGAGTGGCAGCGGTGGGGCAAGCCGGATCCGCTGCTGCGTGAGGTCTTCCCGTCCGGTGCGGAGCGGTGACGGGCTCCGGCCGGTGGGCCGTGGTGGGCAGGCCTGGTCCTGACCACCGTGACGGTGCCGCGCAGCGTAAACCCGGCATGCGCGCAAGGCCTGTGCTCTAGGAATACCTCTAGACAGGACAGGACCGCGTTGACCCGCACAAGGTCACCCAAGACGCTGGAGGCAGTCTTGCCCACCGGTCGTGCGATGAAGAGGACTCCCCCTTGAACTTCCTGTTGCTGGGCCCGCTTTCCGTCCGGTTGAACGCGCGTGAGGTGCACGTGTCGGCGCCGAGGCAACGCGTGGTCATGGCAGCCCTCCTCCTCAACGCCAACCGGGTGATCTCGGTCGACCGGATCGCCGAGTACGTCTGGGACGGCGCCCCGCCGCCGAGTGCCGCCGCGACCGTCCGCACCTATGTGATGCGCCTGCGGCAGTCGCTGGGCGAGCACGCCTCCGCCCGGATCCTCACCCGGGCGCCCGGCTACCTCCTCGAACTCGGCGAGCACGAGAGCGATCTCGGGCAGTTCACGGCCCACCGCCGGCGCGCGGCGGAGCTGGCCGAGCGCGGAGACCTGGAGGGTTCCTCCGCCGAGCTGGCCGAGGCGCTCGCCCTGTGGCGCGAGGAGCCGCTGGCGGACATCCCGTCGCAGACGCTGCGGGATGTGGAGGGCCGCTACCTCCAGGAGCTTCGCCTGCAGACCATGGAGATGCGGTTCGACGCGGAGCTGGCGCTGCTGCGGCACGCCGAGGTCGTGCCGGAGCTGGTACGGCTGGTGCGGAAGCACCCCTTACGGGAGGCCCTGGTGGGCAAGCTGATGCTGGCACTGGGCCGCTCGGGACGGCAGTCGGAGGCCCTGGACCTCTACCAGCGCACCCGGGCGCTGCTCGTCGAGCAGCTCGGCGCCGAGCCGAGCACCGATCTGCGCGAGGTCCACCGGCACATCCTCTCGGCCCACGACCGGCCCCGCGCGCCCGACCCGCTGGGGCAGCCCGCAAAGGCCCCGGAGGCGGCCGTCGCGCCGGCGTCGGCCACCGCCTGGGAAAGGTCCTGCTGGCCGAGCCCGGCGCAGCTGCCCTCGGTGCCGCTGCCACTGTCGGCCCGCTCCGGTGCACTGGCGCGGCTGCAGCACTTCCTCACGACCGGCACGATGCCCGCGGGCATGGTGGCGACGGCGGTGGTGACCGGCCGGGGCGGTGTCGGCAAGAGCGCGCTGGCCCTGCAAGCGGCGCACGCCGTGCGCGGTTCCTCGGTGCACGGCCAGCTCTACGCGGATCTCGGCGGAGCCGCGCGGCCGCTGACCGCCCGGGCGGTGCTGCCGCGGTTCCTGGCGGACCTCGGTGTGCCCCGGGACGAGATACCCGAGGAGGAGTCGGAACGGGAGAGCCTCTACCGCTCGCTCACCGCGGGCCGCCGTCTGCTGGTGGTCCTCGACAACGCCTCCAGCACCGCGCAGGTGCGGCCGCTGATACCGGGTAGCGGGGGCAGCAGGCTGCTGGTGACCAGCCGACGGCGGCTCGCCGATCTGGAGGGGGCGTCCCCCCTCGTACTCGGCCCGCTGGACGAGGCCGGGTCGCTGGAGCTGCTGGGCAGCATCGTCGGCCCGGCCAGGGTCGGTGCCGAACCGCGGTCGGCCCGTTCGGTGCTGACGGTCTGCGCGGGCCTGCCGCTGGCGATCCGGATCGCGGGGACCCGGCTGCTGGAGCGCCCGCACTGGACCATCGGGCACTTCGCCCGGCGGCTCACGGACGCCCCGCAGCTGCTGGACGAACTGTGCGCGGGCGACCTCGGTGTCCGGCCCTGCCTCGACGCCGAGCACGCCGGGCTCCGGCGGACGGCTCCGGCCGGGGTCGACCCGGCCGAGGTGTTCACCGCGCTGGGGGCCGCCGGATCGCGTTCGGTCTCCAGCAGTAGGGTCGCGGTGATGTTCGGCTGCTCCGAGGCGCAGGCCGAGGAGGCCTTGGACGCCCTGGTCGAGGCAAATCTGCTGGGTGAGCCGGCGGGGGGCCGCTACCGGCTGGACGCGCTGCTGCGGGCGTACGCCCGCGAGCGGGCGCAGGCGGTCGCCGTACGGCAGCACGGTCACCCGTACATGCGCGCCGGGTGACCGTCCCGGCGGCCCGGCGACGGGCACCCGGCGGCCCGGTTCCCCTTCCCCCGATGCTTTTCGACTCGATCTCCTTCGACCCGATCTCCTTCGAGAGGACCCCCGCGCCATGGCCCACCAGACAGAAGCCACCCACGACCTGCTCGCCTACGTCCGGGAGGTCTCCCTCCGTGACGACGATCTGCTCAGGGAGCTGCGGGAGGCCACCGCGGACCTGCCGGGCGGGACCGCCCTGCAGGTGATGGCGGAGGAGGGCCAACTGCTCTCCCTGCTGGTCGGGTTGACGGGGGCGCGGGCGGTGCTGGAGATCGGCACCTTCACCGGCTACAGCACCCTGTGCATGGCCCGCGCGCTCCCGGCCGACGGGGTGCTGGTGTCCTGCGACATCGACGACCGGTGGCCGGCCATCGGCGCCGACTTCTGGAAGCGGGACGGGGTCGACTCGCGGATCGACCTGCGGATCGGCGATGCCACCGCGACCCTGGACGCGCTGCTGGCGGAGCGCGGGCCGGAGAGCTTCGACCTGGTGTTCATCGACGCGGACAAGAGCAACTACGTCCGCTACTACGAGACTTCGCTGGCGCTGCTGCGCGCCGGCGGTCTGATCGTGGTCGACAACACCCTCTTCTTCGGCCGGGTCGCCGATCCGGCCGCCGCGGACCCGGAGACCGCCGGGGTCCGGGCTTTGAACCGGCTGCTGCACGAGGACCCCCGGGTGGAGCTGTCGCTGCTGGTGATGGCCGACGGGATCACACTGGTCCGCAAGCGCTGAGGGCGGGGGGCCGGAGCCCGGGAGCGCCGGCCCGCCGCCGCGGTCACGACGTTCCCGGGCCCCCTTCCGGCACGTTCAGGTCGGGTGCGTCCACGCTGATGACCGTGGACACCACGCGCGGGCCGGGGACCAGGTGGAGGCGCTGGAGTCCGGTGTCCTCCGGAACCGGCGCGAGGACGGCGGCGCACGGGCACGGGGCTTCGTCCAGGCCCTCGAAGCCCGCGAACCGGTAGGCGATCTCCATCATCCGGTTGCGTTCGGTCGCCCGGAAGTCCGCGACCAGGTGGACTCCGGACCGGGCGGCGGCGTCGGCCAGCCAGTTCAGCAGGGTCGCGCCGGCGCCGTAGGCGACGACCCGGCAGGAGGTGGCGAGCAGCTTGAGGTGCCACAGGCCCGGGTGCCGTTCGAGCAGCAGGACGCCGACCGCGCCGTGCGGGCCGAACCGGTCGGTGAGGGTGACCACCAGGACCTCGTGCCGGGGGTCGGTGATCAGGCCGCGCAGCACCGCGTCCGGGTAGTGGACCCCGGTCGCGTTCATCTGGCTGGTGCGCAGGGTGAGTTCCTCGACCCGGGACAGCTCCTCGCCGGTGGCCCGGCCGATGCGCATCCGCAGGTCCAGGGAGCGCAGGAACTCCTCGTCGGAGCCGGGGGCGGCCGCCCGCTCGGCCTCGCGGCGGAAGCCCGCCTGGTACATCTGGCGGCGGCGCCGGGAGTCGACGGTGTCGGCCGCGGGGGTGAACTCGGCGAGTTCGGGGAGTGCGAGGACCTGCTCGGCCGGGTAGCACCGTACGTCGGGCAGGTGGAAGGCCACTTCGGCGCGTTCGGCGGGCCGGTCGTCGACGAAGGCGATGGTCGTGAGCGCGAAGTTCAGCCGGTCGGCGATCCGGCGCACCGACTCGGACTTGGCGCCCCACCCGATCTCCGGCAGGACGAAGTACTCGGCCACGCCGAACGCCTCCAGCCGGGCCCAGGCGTGCTCGTGGTCGTTACGGCTGGCGACGGACTGGAGGATGCCGCGGGAGTCGAGCTCGATCACCACCTTGCGCACCTCGTCCGGCAGGTGCACCTCGCCGTCCTCCAGCAGGGTGCCCTGCCAGAGGGTGTCGTCCAGGTCCCAGACCAGGCACTTGACGATCTCGGCCATGCCGTCCTTCCTCGTCCCGTCGGCCGTGGGCCCGCTCACCGTGCCCCCGGAGCGGAGAGGGCGTGCTGTGCCAGCATCAGCCGGCACAGCTCGTTGCTGCCCTCGATGATCTCCATCAACTTGGCGTCCCGGTACGCCCGGGCCACCGCGTGCCCGTCCCGGGACCCGGCCGAGGCCAGTACCTGGACGGCCGTCGCCGCTCCCCGGGCGGCCTGCGTCGCGCTGACGTGCTTGGCCAGTACGGTCGCCACCACCTGGTCCGGCGACCCTTCGTCCCAGCAGCGGCCGGCGTGCTCGCAGACCCGCGCGGCCACCTGCTCGGCCGTGTAGAGGTCGGCGAGGTGCCCGGCGACGAGCTGGTGCTCTGCGAGCGGCCTGCCGAACTGCTCCCGCCCGGCGGCGTGTGCGGTGGCCGCCGCCAGACAGGCCCGCAGGATGCCCACGCACCCCCAGGCGACGGACATCCGCCCGTAGGCCAGCGCGGTCGTCACCAGCAGGGCGGGCGGCAGTCCGTGACCGCCCAGGACGCTGTCGGCCGGCAGCCGCACCCCGTCGAGGTGTACGTCCGCGTGTCCGGCCGCGCGGCAGCCGAGCGGGTCGGCGATCCGCTCGATCCGGACGCCGGGCGTGTCGGCGGGCACCACGACGGCCACCGCGCCGTCCTCGTAGCGGCCGACGACGACCAGCAGGTCGGCGTAGTGGGCGGCGGTCACCCACTTCTTGTGTCCGTCGACGACGACCGCGTCGCCGTCGCGGCGGACGGTCGTCGTCATCGCCGCGAGGTCACTGCCGGCGCCGGGCTCGCTGAAGCCGACCGCCGCCAGTCCACCGCCGGTCAGCCGGGGGAGGTGGGCGGCCGACTGCTCGGCGGTGCCGAAGCGCTGGATGGTCCATGCCGCCATGCCCTGGGAGGTCATCACGCTGCGCAGCGAGCTGCAGAGGCCGCCCACGTGGGCGGTGTACGCGCCGCTGCGCATGCTGCTGAGCCCCCAGCCGCCGTACTGCTCCGGGACTTCGGCGCACAGTCGGCCCTCGGCGCCCAGTTCGCGGAGCAGGTCCAGCGGGATGAGGCCGGTCCGGTCCCACTCCCCCGCCTGGTCGCCGACCCGCAGGGTGACGGAGGTCATGGCGCTGTTCAGGTCCTCACTCATGCCGGCCCCCGGCGGCGGGCACCCGGAGCCGGTCCACCAGCTCCGCCATCCGCCGTACGGTGCGGAAGTTGTCCAGCCGCAGGTTCGCGCCGCGGACGGCGATGGCATAGGTCTTCTCCAGGTGCACCACCACCTGCATGGCGAACAGGGACGACAGGCCGCCGGCGTCGAACAGGTCGGTGTCTGCGTCCCAGGCGGTTCCGGTGTGTCCCTCCAGGAATCCCAGCAGTTCCTTCTCCAGGTCGTGGGTGTCGGGCGTGTTCGCTGTGGTCATGGCCGTCTCCTTGTCGGGGTGATCAGGTGTAGTCGTAGAAGCCGCGCCCGGACTTGCGGCCCAGCCGGCCCTCGCGGACCAGCCGGAGCAGCAGTTCGGCGGGGCGGCAGCCGTCGTCGCCGGTGCGTTCGTGGAGCACGGTGAGGGAGTCGACGAGGTTGTCGATGCCGATCAGGTCCGCGGTGCGCAGCGGGCCGGTGGGGTGTCCCAGGCAGCCCTGCATCAGGGCGTCGACGTCCTCCGCGGTCGCCGTGCCCTCCTCCACGACCCGGGCCGCGTCGTTGATCATCGGGTGCAGGATGCGGCTGGTCACGAAGCCGGGTGCGTCCCGGACGACCACCGCCCGCCGCCGCAGCGCCGTGAGCAGGGCCGCCACGGCGGCCATCGCCGGGTCCCCGGTCTTGGCGCCTCGGACCACTTCGGCGGTGCCGATCAGGTAGGGCGGGTTCATGAAGTGGGTGCCGACCAGATCCTCCGGCCGCTCCACGGCCCCGGCCAGTTCGTCGACGGGGATCGAGGAGGTGTTGGTGATCAGCAGGGTTCCGGGCCGGACCAGCCCGGAGACCTCGGACAGGACGGCGGCCTTGGTCGCGGCGTTCTCGGTGACCGCCTCGACGACGGCGGTGGCTCCGGCGGCGGCCTTGAGCGAGGTGCCGGTGGCCAGGGCGCCGAGGGGCGTCCCGGCGGGCAGGGCGCCCATCAGCTCGGCCAGCCGGAGGTCGCCGTCGATCAGGTCCGTGGCCCGGTCGAGCCGTTCCCGGTCGATGTCGACCAAGTGGACCGGCAGGCCGTGTCCGAGGGCGAGGACGGTGATGCCGACGCCCATCACCCCGGCTCCCAGCACGGTGAGGGCGTGTCGCGGAGGGGAATCGTCGTACGGGGCCGTGGTCAACGGGCTCTCCTTCGGTTTCACAGGTCTTCGGGGGTGCGGAGGGTGGTGCCGAGCCAGTCGGCGACGGCGTCGCCGGTGGTCGCGACATGCTGTTCCATGATCGAGAAGTGGTCTCCGGGAACGTCGACGACGGTGTCGGCACCGGCCCAGGACGAGCGCCAGTCACCGGCTTCGGCGGACGGGCGGCCGAGCGGGGTGGAGGCGCGGACCAGCAGCAGCGGGGCGCGGACCGCCGGGGGTTTCCAGTCGTCGAGCAGACGGAAGTAGCCGCCCATCGCGGTCAGCCTGGTCCCGTCCATCGGGGCCGCCCGGTCCTCGCGGTCGAACATGCCGCCCAGCAGGACGTCGTTGAACTGGGTGATGCCCTCGTTGTCGGAGAGGTAGGTGTCCAGCAGCACCACGGCCGCCGGGCCCTCGCCGCGCTGCTCCAGCGCGGCGGCCACTCCGTGGGCGAGCGTGCCGCCGGAGGAGGAGCCGGCCAGGACGAGCGTCCGTCCGGGCAGTTCCCGGAGCAGTGTCGTCGCCTGGAAGTCCAGCAGGGCCGACATGTCGGCGGGCAGTTCCTCCTCGGGGGTGAATCCGGGGGCGTCCAGGGCGGCGACGGCGTAGCGGTCCCGGAAGCGGGCGGCGAAGCGGGCGTACTGGTGGGCACCGCCGAGGGCGACGATGGAGCCGAAGCAGACGAGTACGGGGGCGTCGGCGCGCTCGTTCAGGCGCAGCAGCCGCGGGCCGGTGCCGGCGGCCGCGAGGTCGCTGCCGCTGGGGAAGGCCGGGCGCAGGGCGGAGGCGTGCTTGAGCAGGGCGATGCCCTCGTCGATCCGGCCGAGTGCGCAGGCCCGGCGGAACAGCACGCTCACCGGGTCGGTGTCGGCGGTGTCGGTTCCGGTCGTGGCGGTTCCGGTTGCGGCGGTTCCGGCTGCGGGTGCCGTTTCGGGCCGGGGGGTGTCGTCCGTCCGGGCCTCGGCGGCGAGACGCGCCGCGAGCGCGGCGGGGGTGCCGCTGTCGAAGACGGCGGAGGGCCGTAGCCGCAGTCCGGTGGCAGCGGCCAGCCGGTTGCGGAGCTCGACCGCGGTCAACGAGTCGAATCCGACGGAGAGGAAGGGCACCGTCGCGGACAGCGCCCCGGAGTCGCTGTGGCCGAGGACGTCGGCGGCCTCGGCGAGGACGATGTCAAGCAGGACCAGCTCGCGTCCCTGTTCGTCGGCGGCGGCGTCGAGCCGGTGCCGCAGCGCTGCGGCGGCGGTCGGCGTCCCCTTCGCTCCGGTCGTCGCGGTCGGGCTGCGCCGGACCAGGGAGCGCAGCATCGGGTGCACCGGGCCGTCGCCGCGCACGGTGAGGTCGAGGTGGGCCAGGACGACGGGGCTCCCGTCTCCCGGCGGGGCGGCGTCCGCGGCGCACACCGTGTCCAGCAGGGCCATGGCCTCCTCGTCGGAGAGGCCGCGGGCGCCGCGCCGGTCGATGCGCCGCCGGTCGGCCCCGCCGAGCTCCGCCGTCATCCCGCTCACCCGCTCCCAGGGCCCCCAGGCCAGGGACAGGCCGGGGAGCCCGAGCCGTCGGCGTTCCGCGATGAGGGCGTCGAGCGCGGCGTTGGCGGCCGAGTAGGACGCCTGGCCGGGGCTGCCCAGCACGCCCGCGGCGGAGGAGAAGACGACGAACGCGGACAGGTCCGCTCCGCGCGTCAGCTGGTCGAGGTACCGGGCGGCGTCGAACTTGGGCCGCAGGACGGCGGTCATCCGCTCACCCGTCAGCCCGTCCAGCAGACCGTCGTCGAGCACTCCGGCGGTGTGGACCACGGCGCACAGCGGATGGCGTTCGGGGATGGCCGCCAGGGCGGCGGCCAGTGCCTGACGGTCGGACACATCACAGCTGACGGCGGCCAGTTCGGCTCCGGCCTCGGCCAGCTCCGCCGTCAGCTCCGGCATGCCGGGGGCGTCGGCGCCGCGGCGGCTCAGCACGAGGAGGTGGCGTACCCCGTGCGCGACGACCAGATGGCGCGCCAGGACGGCCGCGAGAGCGCCGCCCCCGCTCACCAGTACCGTCCCTTCGGACGGCCCGAACGGGCCGGCCGGCCGGGTCGCGGTGGCCGTGGCGGTGGTGACCGTGGCGGTGGCCGTGGCGGTGGTGACCGGGGGCCGTATCAGTCGGGGCGCGTACAGGACGCCACCGCGCAGGGCCGCCTGTGGTTCGCCCGTGGCGAGGAGTTCGGCGAGCGCGTCGCCGAGACCGTCCGGGTCCGGCCCTTCGGTGTCCAGCAGCACGAACCGGTCGGGGTGTTCGAGCTGAGCGGCTCGGAGCATGCCCCAGACGGCCGCCGCACCGAGGTCCGCCGGCTGCGGCTGCGCGCCGAGCGGGCCGGTCGCGCCCCGGGTGAGCACCACCAGGGGCGTACGGGCGGTGGTGTCGTCGGCCAGGTGGGCCCGGAGGCGGTCCAGGACCCCGGACGCGACCGCGTGCACCGCCGCGGGGTCCGCGTCCCGGGCGGGGGCGTCCGCGGTCACGGTGTCGGCGGACGGGGGGCAGGTCAGCAGCATCGCGTCGGGTGTCGCGGACGGGGGTTCGGTGGGGAAGGCGGCCGGCAGCAGCCGCTCGTCCTGCGGGCCGAGGAGGCCCCAGCGGGTGACCGGGCGCGGGCCGGGCCCGGCAGTGACCGGCGTCCAGCCGACGTGGAAGACGGAGCCGGAGGACGCCCGCAGTGCGGCGGTGGACGCCGTGCGCAGGGTGAGCGAGCCGACCGTCGCCACCGTGCGCCCCGAGGGATCGGTGATCCGCGCGGTGACGGCGTCCGGGCCGTCGGGGCGCAGCCGGACGCGCAGGACCGGCGCGTCGGAGGTTTCGATCGCGACGCGCTGCCAGGAGAACGGCAGGGGGACGCCGTCGGCGGGCTCCGCGGTCGCGGCGCCTTCGCGCAGACCGGTCGTCTGGAGGGCCGCGTCCAGGAGGGCCGGGTGCACGCCGAAGCCGCCCGCTCCGCCGGCGGGGAGTCCGTCGGGCAGGGCCACTTCGGCGTGGATCGCGTCTGCGGTGCGCCATGCGGCGCGCAGGCCCCGGAACGCCGGGCCGTAGGCGACGCCCCGGGTTTCGAGCAGCCCGTACAGTTCGTCCACGTCGAGGGGGACCGCGTCGGGCGGGGGCCACGTGCCGGCCGGTTCGGTCGTGTCGTCCCGGTCGGCCGAGGGGTCCCGGGGGCCGACCGCGCCGGTCGCGTGCCGGGTCCAGGGCCGGTCGGCGGAGCCGGGGGCGGCCTCGGGCCGGGAGTGGAACTCCACCGGGCGCCGTCCTGTGCCGTCTTCGGCGCCCACCCGGACGCGCAGTTGCACGGCCTGATCGTCGGGCAGCAGCAGCGGGGCGGCGAGGGTCAGCTCCTCCACGAGGGCGCAGCCGAGGCGGCGGCCCACGTGCGCGGCCAGCTCCACGAGGGCCGCGCCGGGCAGGATCACGGCTCCGGCCACGGCGTGGTCGGCGAGCCAGGGGTGGGTGGCCGAGGAGAGCCGGCCGGTGAAGAGGGTGCCTGCGTCGTCGGGCAGTTCGACCGCGGCGCCGAGCAGCGGGTGGTCCGCGGCGGACTGGCCGGTGGCCGTCCGGTCCCGGTCGGCCGGCAGGGCGTCCAGCCAGTAGCGGCGTCGTTGGAAGGCGTAGGTGGGCAGGTCCACCCGCTGGGCACCGGTTCCCGCGAACAGTCGCTCCCAGTCGACGCGCAGGCCCCGGACGTGTGCCTCGGCGAGCGCGAGCTGGAGTCGGCGGAGCCCTCCGGCCCCGCGCCGCAGGGTGTCGAGCACCAGCGTCTCCGGGGCGCCCGCGTCGGCGGCCGTGTCCTCGATCGCGTACATCAGGGCGGGCTGGGGGCCGGCCTCGATGAAGACGCGGTGCCCGGCCGCGAGGAGCGAGCGGGTCGCCCGCTCGAACTCGACGGTCTGCCGGAGGTTGCGGTACCAGTACTCGGTACCCAGGGACTTCGTGTCCAGCAGGCCGCCGGTCACGCTGGAGTAGTACGGCACCGCACCCGCGAGGGGGGTGATCCCGTCCAGGTCGGAGAGCAGGCGCTCGCGGATCCGCTCCACGTGCGAGGAGTGCGACGCGAACTCGGCTTCGATCCGGGTCGCCCACACCCCTTCCTCCAGGAGTTCCTCCACCAGGGCCGTGACCGCGTCGGCGTCGCCCGACACCGCCACCGACGACGGGCCGTTCACCGCCGCCACCGAGAGCCGGCCCGCCCACGGGGCGATGCGCTCCCGTGCCACGTCCACCGGCAGCGGCACCGACGCCATCCCGCCACGGCCCGCCAACGCCCCCACCGCACGGGAACGCAGCGCGACCACCCGCGCCCCGTCGTCGATGCTCAGGCCACCCGCCACCACCGCGGCGGCGATCTCGCCCTGGGAGTGGCCCACCACCGCGTCCGGAACGACGCCGAACGAGCGCCACACCTCCGCCAGCGACACCATCACCGACCACAGCACCGGCTGCACCACGTCGACCCGGGCGAGCAACCGCTCCGAGCCCAGCGCCTCCGCCGACGACCAGTCCACATAAGGCGCCAGCGCACGCTCGCACTCCGCCATCCGCCCCGCGAACACAGCCGATTCGGCCAACAGCTCCGCAGCCATCCCCACCCACTGCGAACCCTGACCCGGGAACACCAACACCGAACGACCCGGGGGCAGCCCGCTGCCGACCGTCACGCCCGCCGCACGCACGCCCCGCGACAGGGCGGCGACACCGGCCAGCAGTTCGCCCCGGTCCGCCCCCACCACCACCGCGCGCTCCGCGAACCGCGAACGCCCCGCCGCCAGCGAATGGCCGACGTCCGTCACGCTCAGGCCCGGTTCCGCCACCACCCGCTCGTACAGCGCCGTCGCCTGGGCGCGCAGCGCATCCGGAGTACGCGCCGACAGGATCCAGGGGACGACGGCGGGCACCGGTTCCGGCGTGGCGGGCCCGTCGGAAGCTGCCGGGTCGGCCGGGGCCTGTTCGAGGATGACGTGGGCGTTGGTGCCGCTGGCGCCGAAGGAGGACACCCCGGCCCGGCGCGGACGTCCCGTCTCCGGCCAGGGTGCGGCCTCGGTGAGCAGGGAGACGGCTCCCTCGGTCCAGTCGATCCGGGCCGAGGGACGGTCGACGTGCAGGGTGCGCGGCATCACGCCGTGCCGCATCGCGAGCACCGACTTGATCACCCCGCCGACGCCCGCGGCGGCCTGGGTGTGGGACAGGTTGGACTTCAGTGAGCCCAGCCGCAACGGCCGCCCGGCGGGCCGGTCCTGCCCGTACGTGGCCATGAGCGCCTGCGCCTCGATGGGGTCGCCGAGGACGGTGCCGGTGCCGTGCGCCTCCACCATGTCGACCTCGGACGGGTCGAGACCGGCACGGGCGAGCGCCCCGTTGATGACGCGCTGCTGCGCGGGCCCGTTCGGGGCGGTCAGCCCGTTGCTGGCGCCGTCCTGGTTGACGGCCGAGCCGCGGATGACGGCCAGGACGGGGTGCTCCGCGCGCCGGGCGTCCGAGAGCCGTTCCAGCAGGAGCAGGCCCAGGCCCTCCCCGAACCCGGCTCCGTCCGCCGCGGACGAGAAGGACTTGCTGCGTCCGTCGGGTGCCAGGCCGCGCTGGCGGCTGAATCCGACGTACAGGCCGGGGGTGGACATCACGGTCACCCCACCGGCCAGGGCGAGGGTGGTGTCGCCGGAGCGCAGCCCCTGGCAGGCGAGGTGGACGGCGACCAGGGAGGACGAGCAGGCGGTGTCCAGGGTGACCGCCGGGCCTTCCAGGCCCAGGGTGTAGGCGATCCGGCCCGAGGCGACGCTGGGGATGGTGCCGGTGCCGAGGAAGCCTTCCACTTCGTCGGGCACCCGGCCGAGCCGGGACCCGTATTCGCTGTAGATCACTCCGGTGTAGACGCCGGTGCGGCTGCCGCGCAGGGTCGCCGGGTCGATGCCCGCGCGTTCCACCGCTTCCCAGGACGCTTCCAGCAGCAGCCGCTGCTGCGGGTCCATGGCCAGGGCCTCGCGCGGCGAGATGCCGAAGAAGCCGGGGTCGAAGCCGGTCGCGTCGTGGAGGAAGCCGCCTTCCCGGACGTAGAAGGTACCGGGGGCGTCGGGGTCGGCGTCGAAGCCGCCCTCGACGTCCCAGCCGCGGTCGGTGGGGAACGGCGAGACCGCGTCGCGTTCCTTGACCAGCAGCTCCCACAGGTCTTCCGGGGTGCGTACGCCGCCGGGGTAGCGGCAGCTCATCGCCACGATGGCGATGGGCTCGGCGGAGTCGTCGCGGAGCCGTCGGTTCTCCTGCCGCAGGCGCTGGTTGTCCACCAGCGAGGCGCGCAGGGCGGCGACCACCTGGTCCGTGTCGGTGGGCATGGGGTCGGGCTTCTCCTTCTGCGGCTGTCGGTCAGTCACGTGCGCCGCCCAGGGCCATCCGGACGAGTTCGTCGACGGCCATGGCGTCGATGTCGGCGGCGGGAACCGGCGTGTCCGGTGTCTCCGGCCGGTCGGCGAGGTGCGCCCCGGCGGCCTTCCCGGTGCCGGCGGGGTCGCCCGGCCCGTCGGGTACCAGGCGCCCGGTGAGGTGGGCGGCGACGGCGGCCGGGGTGGGGTGGTCGAAGACCAGGGTGGCGGGCAGCCGGCGGCCGGTGGCGGCGCCGAGCCGGTTGCGGAGTTCGACGGAGGTGAGCGAGTCGAAGCCGAGGTCCTTGAACGCCTGGTCCGGGTCGACGGCCTCGGGTCCGCCGTGGCCGAGGATGTCGGCGACCCGGCTCCGTACCAGGTCGAGCAGGGTGGCGACGCGTTCCTCCGGGGTGAGGCCGGTCAGCCGGCGGCGCAGCGAGTCCGCTTCCGCGGCGTCCGCCCCGGAGGCGGGGCGGCGTGCGGTACCGGGGACCAGGGCGGCGAGCAGGGCCGGGACGGGTCCGGTCCGGGCTGCCGTCCGGAGCCGGCCGAGGTCGATCTTGACCGGGACGAGCAGCGGTTCGTCCAGGGTGAGCGCCGCGTCGAACAGGGCCAGGCCCTCTTCGCTGCCGATGGCCGCGGTGCCTCCCCGGGACATCCGCCGCAGGTCGGCGGCGGTGAGCGTGCCGGTCATGGTGCTGCGGCGCGCCCACAGGCCCCAGGCGAGCGACTGGGCGGGCAGTTTCAGGGCACGGCGGTGCTGGGCGAGCGCGTCGAGGAAGGCGTTGGCGGCCGCGTAGTTGCCCTGCCCGGCGTTGCCGACCGTGGCGGACGCGGAAGAGAACAGGACGAAGGCCGACAGCGCGAGGTCACGGGTGAGGTCGTGCAGGTTGAGGGCTGCGTCGACCTTGGGCCGCAGGACGTGGCGCATCCGCCCGGGGGTCAGCGACTCGATCGCTCCGTCGTCCAGGACGCCGGCCGCGTGGACGACCGCGCTCAGCGGGCGGTCGGCGGGGATGCCGGCGAGCAGCGCGGCGAGCGCGTCCCGGTCGGCGACGTCGCAGGCCTCCACGTCCACCCGGGCGCCGAGGCCGCGCAGTTCGGCGGCGAGGTCGGCCAGGCCCGGGGCGTCCGTGCCGCGCCTGCCGACGAGCAGCAGGTTCCGTACGCCGTGCGCGGTGACGAGGTGCTGTGCCACCAGGCCGCCGAGCGCGCCGCCGGCCCCGGTGACGAGGACGGTTCCCCCGGCCGCGGCAATACCGGACGGTGTGTCCGGGGCCGGGTTCGGGTCCGTGGCGACGGTGGCCCTGGTGAGGCGGGCGGCGAGGAGCTCTCCGCCGCGTATCACCAGTTGGGGTTCCGTTCCGGCCAGTGCCCGGGGCAGCAGGCCGGCCACGGCGGCCGGGTCGTCGGTGTCGATCAGCAGGAAGCGGTCCGGGTGCTCGGACTGGGCGGAGCGGACGAGGCCGCGGACCGCGGCGCCGCTGAGGTCGGTGACCTCCTCGCCGGCTGCCGTGGAGACCGCACCCCGGGTGACGAGCACGAGCCGGGTGCCGTCGTCCCACCGCGGGTCGGCCAGCCAGTCCTGGACGAGCCGCAGGGCGTCGTCCAGTGCGGTGTGCACGGATGCGGCGTCGGGCGGGGACGGGAGGTCCGGGGTGTGGTCGCACCAGGCCAGCACGGCGGCGGGCGACGGCGCTCCCCCGTCCAGCGCGGCGCCGAGCGCGGCCAGGTCCGGATGGCTGTCCGGGAAGAGTTCCCGGCCGCCGAGGACGGCCCAGTGCCCGAGGGGGTCGGCGGGTGCGGTGGCGGGCACCGCCGACCACTGCACCCGGTAGAGGGATTCCGGGCCGCCGCCCGGGCGGAGGGTGTCGGGGTCGATCAGGCGGACGGCGAGCGCCTCGACCGACGCGACGGGGAGGCCGTTCGGGTCGGTCGCGTCGATCGACACCGATCCGTCCGGCCGGAAGCCGAGCCGTACCCTGAGCGCGGTGGCTCCGGAGGCGTGCAGCCTGACTCCGCTCCAGGAGAACGGCAGTCCGGCGGACGGCCGGTCCGGGCCCGATCCGGTGTCCGGCCGAGCCCGCAGGAACAGCCCCTGGAGGGCGGCGTCCAGGAGGGCGGGGTGCACGCCGAAGGCGGAGGCGGACCGGTGCTGGTCCTCGGGCAGACGTACCTCGGTGAAGATCTCGTCACCCCGGCGCCAGGCAGCGGTGAGCCCGCGGAAGGCGGGTCCGTAGCCGTAACCGGAGGCACGGAACCGCTCGTACAGGTCGTCGACGGGGATCGGGACGGCGCCGGGCGGGGGCCAGGAGCCGGCGTCGTCCGGTACGGCTGAGGACGACGGCTCGCGGGTCGTGGCGTCGGCGGTGAGCCTGCCGGTCGCGTGCGCGGTCCAGTGCGGGGTCGCCGCGTCCTCGCGGCAGGAGAACAGGTCCAGTGAGCGGCTGCCGTGCGCGTCCGTGGCGCCGACCCGAACCTGCAGGCGGACGGCGGTGTCGGCGGGTATCAACAGCGGTGACTGGAGCGTCAGTTCCTCCACCGTGTGGCAGCCGGCCTCGTCCGCGGCGCGTACCGCGAGTTCCGCGAAGGCCGCGCCGGGCAGCAGGACCGTACCGGCCACCGCGTGGTCGGCGAGCCAGGGGTGGGTACGCAGCGAGATCCGGCCCGTGAGCAGCAGTTCACCCGTGTCGGCCAGTTCGATGGCCGCTCCGAGGACGGGGTGGTCGGCCGGATCGAGCCCGGCCGCGCCCACATCGGCCGCCGCGGTGGGCGCCGGCTCGGGCCAGTAGCGGCTGCGCTGGAAGGCGTACGTCGGCAGGTCCACCCGCCGCGCCCCCGGGAACGCACCCGACCAGTCCACCCCCAACCCGCGCTCC